>JAFGAF010000101.1 GCA_016933815.1 Prolixibacteraceae bacterium | reverse complement strand
GGGTGATAGATGGGGCTCGAACCCACGACCTCTGGAACCACAATCCAGCGCTCTAACCTACTGAGCTACAATCACCATTTTTGCAAGCCTTGCGGAATTGCGGTGCAAATATAGTATTTTATTTTTTTATGAAATAGCTATGCAACGTTTTTTGAATTTTTTTTTCACCTTTTTTTCTGAAAACCTTTTTTACTTTTGTAGCTCAATCAATTTTCAAATAAAACAAATTTGAAACGGCTCAACATATCGAACGTAAACGCACTTCAATTTTTTCAGCTGCTGCGCTATGGCTCATTAATGCTCATAGGCATTCTTCTTTCAAAATCGGGATTGAGCACCAGCAATATTGGCCAATACGAAACATTCTTGCTAATTGCCGGCGCCTTCACTTTTTTTTGGGTTAATGGTTTTTTAAAGGCAATGATGCCTATGCATGCCGAAAAAACCGAAAACGAAAAGCGCGTGCTAATCTTTAATATCTTTATTTTACTATCGGCTTTCGCCTTAATAGCTGCATTGTTGAGTGTATCGCTCAACGCGCAGGTATCATCGCTATTGCTAAATGGCAACAAAGTTCCCATGCCATTATTACTCGGCATTTACATTTTATTTAACTCGCCGGCTTTAATGACCGAATACATTTACATGGTGAACAAACAATCGCAAAAAATAATCACCTATGCCTCAATTATATTCGCATTACAAGTTGCTGCCGTTGGCTTGCCTCCCTTATTTGGCATGGGGCTCAACTGGGTTATCGGTGGGCTTATGTTTTCAACCTTCGTTAAATATGTGTGGCTGATAACTGTACTTCGAAAAAATGCGAAAGCCGTGTTCAGCAAGGTGCTCATCAATGAATTTTTAAAATACGGATCGCCACTTGTTGTATCGTTTCTGCTTAGCTCATCGGCCAGGTACATCGACGGGTTTATTGTTACCGCCAAATTTACCCCCAACGATTTGGCCATTTTTCAGTATGGCGCACGTGAATTACCGCTCTCGTTATTGCTTTGCAACTCGTTGAGTATGGCCATGTTGCCAAACTTTTCGAAAAAAGACCTTGCTTCGCCTTTGGCTGAATTCAGATCCGAAGTGTACCGCTTGCACTGGTTGCTCTTCCCGGTAAGCATTGTGTTGATTTTATTTTCGCACATGTTGTTCCCCATTGTTTTTAACCCCGACTTTGCAGAAAGTGCAGGCATATTCAACATTTACTTATTACTGGTAATCACACGTTTATTGTTTCCTCAAACACTGCTCATAGCCAAAAAGCTGAACAAAACCATTGTAAAAGCATCGTTTATCGAAATAATTGTAAACGTGACACTTAGCATAATTTTGGTGAATTATTTCGGTATAAAAGGAGTGGCCTATGCAACAGTAATTGCCTACACCGTAGAAAAAGTTTACCTGGCTATAGCATGTAAACGAAAACTAAACATTGGCATAAACAGTTATTTACCTGTAAAAACATTCGCAATATCCTCGTCGTTATTAGTGGCTGTTTTTATACTTGTTGAGTTCATAATTTACTAATATGGAATACTTAATCGACAATCAAGAGATTGAAAGCATATTCAAATCGATAATCAGGGCAATACCATCGATGCAAAATGGCAACACGGCCGAAAGCATGGAAAAAAGGGGAATTGTATATGAGAAAAACTTTGGCTGCTCAATAGTCGATTTAAAACTGTTTGCTGCTACACTTGAAAAAAACCATTTATTAGCGCTCAAACTTTGGAACAAAAAATGGCGCGAAACCAAAATACTGGCTACCCTGCTCGACGAGCCCTACAAGGTAAGCGAAGAACAAATGGATTTTTGGTTAAAAACATCAGAAAACATCGAACTTGTTGAACAGGCTGTAAGCAACTTATTTTGCGATACGCCTTTTGCCTTTGTGAAAGCATTGGAGTGGTGCCGCGGGAAAAAATTTCTTGTAAAACAAGCCGGTTTGTTGATGATGGGGCGCTTGGCCTTGGTTTCGAAAAATGCGATCGACGAAATGTTTGAACCATTTTTTGAGGTGATAAGCCCCCTGAGCAAAGATGCAATGCTATACGACCCGTTTTATCGGTCAGTTTGTCAGCTGGCCCGTCGCAGCACCGAACTGCACGGGCAATGTGTCAGCTTTGCACAAATGCTCACAAGTTTCGATGAAGCCAACGCACGCACTATTGGCAATGAACTACTTACCGAAATTGACAATATCGAATTCAAAAATTTAATACGCGAACAAGAACAATAAAAAAACTCACATGCACTTTTGCATATTTATTGATCGTTCTACATTCAAATTTTAAAATAATACCATGGATTTAACACGCACTTCAAATCCCGTTTTGGGTAAAAATGTTTTTTCGAAAGCCGACTGGACCAATACCGACAGCAGCAAAATGACTTTAAGCGGAACAATAAACAAAACAGCGCTTATCCTTTTATTTGTTTTGGCATCGGCATTCTATGTGTGGCAAAAGTTTTTTGGCATTTACGACCCGGCCAACCCTGCACTGGCACTGCAAAGCGTGAAAACATTAATGCTTATTGGCGGAATTGGCGGTTTTGTTGTTGCAATGATTGCCTCGTTCAGCCCTCGCAACGCAGGGTTCCTTACACCGGTTTATGCCCTGCTCGAAGGTATGTTCCTTGGCGGTATTTCGGCCATGTTCGAAGCACAATTTCCGGGGCTTGTTATCAAAGCTGTTTCGCTCACCTTCATGGTTTTTCTGAGCATGCTTTTAATATACAGGCAAGGCATTATAAGAGTAACAGGCAAATTCCGAAAAGGAATGATGTCGGCACTAATGGGCTTAATGTTCTTTTATCTTGCCAGTTGGATTGCCGGAATGTTCGGGATGAATGTATCGTACCTTTCGGGCGGCGGCAGTTTTGGCCTTATTTTCAGCCTCATTGTAACCGGCATATCGGCATTCAGCCTTTTACTCGACTTCGATTTTATTGAACAAGGCGCAGCCTCGGGAGCACCAAAATACATGGAATGGTATGCGGTATTCGGGCTTTTGGTTTCGTTGGTGTGGCTCTATATAAACCTGCTTAGGCTGTTATCGATATTTGCCCGCCGCAACTAAACAATTTTCAGCAAACTGCTCCGATGATCATTTTTTTGTATCTTCGGAGCATCAATTGCGATGAACCTTAATCGCCCTTTGTGGCATTTAAACAAACAAAATGAAGCTAGTAGAAGTTAAAAACAACCGATCGAAAAAGCTTTTCAACAAACTACCCCGCCTGCTATATAAAAACGACCCAAATTTTGCTTGTCCGTTAACCAAAATGGTTGAAGAAACTTTCAACCCCGATAAAAATTCATTCTTCAAACACGGGAAAGCTACCCGTTGGGTTTTGCTCGAAGGCAACAAGCCCATTGGGCGTATTGCTGCTTTTATCGACTACGACAAATGCAGTGTTTTTGAGCAACCAACCGGCAATTTTGGTTTTTTTGAATGTATAAACGACAAGGAAGCAGCTTCGGTTTTGTTTGAATGCGCAAAAAAATGGCTGGCCGATCAAGGAATGGAAGCCATGGACGGCCCCGCCAATATGGGCGAAAACTACATGAACCATGGCCTTTTGGTTATGGGCTTTGAACCTCAGGGTTTTGGAATGCCCTACAACCCTCCTTACTATCTCGATTTACTCGAAAGCTACGGATTTAAAACCTATTACGAACAGTATTGCTACCACCTCGATTACACACAGCCTTTTCCCGAACGCTTTTGGAAAATTGCTGAGTGGGTGGCCAAAAAACCCCAATACAGCTTTAAACACCTTACCTGGGAAAACATTGACCGCTACATCGACGATTTTGCCAAGGTTTATGAGGGAGCCTGGAGAAAACACGAACACTTTAAACCACTCGACAAAGGCGAATTAAAAAACTTCATCGAATCGTCGAAAATGTTGCTTGACCCTGAATTTGTGTGGTTTGCCTATGCCGACAATGAACCAATAGCACTGTTTGTAATGTTGCCCGACTTTAACCAAGCCCTGCGGCACCTGAAAAACGGTAAACTAACACCATGGAACATTTTTAAGTTGATGCGCTTCATCAAAAAAGGAAAATTTACCCGCACCCGCATAATAATTATGGGAGTGGTTGAAAAGTACCAAAAATCGGGCATCGAATCGGCAATATTTTGGCAACTCGAAAACAAAGTGATGCCCCAAAAACCACAATACAAAGAAATAGAGCTATCGTGGGCAGGCGATTTCAACCCCAAAATTATTGCATTGTACAAATCGACCGGTGCCAAACATCAAAAAACACACTATCAAATGAGGTACCTTTTCGATCGTGAAAAACCCTTTACCAGAGCAAAAACAATTGAGTAATTTTTTAGTTTTAAAATTGTTGAAAAAGTTTTGTATAATTTGAATGAATATCTATCTTTGCAACCCGTTAGAAAATAATGACAATATAATACATAACAGAATGAAAGAAGGAATACACCCAAAGAATTATCGTTTAGTGGCTTTCAAAGATATGTCGAACGAAGAAGTAACCATTACTAAATCGGCTGTTTCGACTAAAGAAACCATTGAAATTGATGGCGTTGAGTACCCTTTGTTCAAATTAGAAATTTCAAGTTCATCGCACCCATTTTACACAGGTAAAGTGAAATTGGTTGATACCGCTGGTCGTGTGGACAAATTCATGAACAAGTACAAAAAACACATGGAGAACCGCAAATAACATCATTGATACGATACAATGAAAGCTCCGCCTTTAGCGGGGCTTTTTTTGTTTTAACATTTGATTATTTTTGCAAACTCATATTAATTGCATGAAATCGCTTAAATCAACTATTAACCAAGGCCTTGTTCTAAGGGTCATTTTTTTTGTAGCCTCATCGGGTTTTGCGGCCTGGTCAATTTTCTTTAACATTTACCTGAAAGAAACTATTGGTTTTTCAAACGCTCAAATTGGTTTACTTTCGGGAATTTTACCTTTTGCAACCTTATTTATTTTACCTGTATGGGGGGTATTGGCCGACAAATACCGCCGCAAATCGATGTTTCTGCTGGCGTTGTTCATGTCAATGATATTGATTAATGCCATTATGCTGTTTAGCAATTTTCACCTGTTTTTAGGGTTCATGCTAATTTTCGGAACCTTTTACTCGCCCTTAACCCCAATGCTCGATACCATTGCGCTCGATTATGTAGAACAGAACCCAAACGATTCGTACGGCGAAATAAGGCTTTGGTCGTCGGCCGGATGGGCTTTCTCAACCATTGTGGTAGGCTACCTTTTAAAAGGAATCGAAATCAAATATGTATTTCCGATTACAGGTGCTTTTTTTCTGGCAGCAGGCATTTTTATGATATTATTTTATCAACCGCTCAAAGTAACCCGAAGTATCGAATCGATAAAATTCAGTCACTTTTGGCAGTTGGTTGCAAAAAGCCCTCGTTTATTGGTTTTCATTTTTATCATTTTTATATACGGAATTCTAACGGCTCCGGTAATGCTGTTCATCAACATGTATTACAACGAAATAGGAGCTCAAAGCCACCAAATTGGTTATGCATTCGCTGTTCAGGCATTATTCGAACTCCCCTTCTTCTTTTATGGGAAAAAACTGCTCAAAAAGTTTGGTGCGCCTAAGGTTATGCTTTTCGCAATGGCAATAACCATGTTGCGCATGTTTTTGTACGGAATGACCAACAACCCCAATTTAGCCATAGCCATAGGCACCTTGCACGGTGTTACAATTGGTTTGTTTTTGGTTTCGGTAATTGAACAAATCCATTCGTTTATTCCCTCAAAATGGAGGGCAAGCGGCCAATCGTTCATCTATATTTTTTATTTCGGCGTTGGTACTGCTCTTGGCTATGCCCTGTCGGGCTTCCTTTCCGAAAAATACTCGGTAAAAAGCACAATGTTAATAATGGCAGTATCGATAGCGATACTCATAAGCTTTATTTTAATATCGTTCGGGCTTTACCGAAAAAAAGAGACTACCACAAGACGAATCAACTCTTAATCAGATATTTATAAACTAAAAAGGCGACAAAGCAGTTTTCATCTGCATTGCCGCCATTTTTAATTCATAAACAGGTTAATTAATTCAGCTCCGGAGTTGTCCAGTTCACCCACTTTTCGGCATCGTACTCAAGTTCCGATCCTTCGAGGTGAATAATATGTGTTTCAACGCTTTCGTTATCGAACAAGAAACGTTGAACAAAATTACCAAGCGCAGTAGTCAGTGTTTCGTCCATCTCGTAAAAACAGTGACCTGAATTTCCGATGTGCGAAAAACCAAAATTTTCGGGCACACCCAGCGCATCGAATATCTCAAATGCAGCGTTGCCTGCTGTCCAGGTACTTAAATTCCCCAACCAAGTTTGCCATGGATTTTCAATAACCAACAAAGCACGTGGGGCACACATGCCCATAATCATGTGCTGGTCGTAAGGTAATTTTTCGGCAGCAAACGAAAACTGGTTGAAGTTGGCCCTGAACCAGCAATTTTCGCCAACAATTTGTTGCAAGCGCTGAACCGATGAACCTTGAAAGTCGGAAACCCTCCAACTTGCAGCACCACCCGAACCCGATTCAAACGGTATTGTAAGAGCAATTCGTTCATCGAAAGCACCAACAGCCAATGCACCTTTACCATTACGCGAGCATCCTGTAACAGCAAGTTTTTCGGCATTAATGTTCGATTGCGGAGTTTTCTCAATGGCATCGATTAAACGGCTGGCGCCCCATGCCCATGCAATTAATGCACCTGCCGAGTGGTCTTTACAGAAATAGTCGTAAAACAAACCTTGTCCGCGCGAACCGGTATTTTGCTGAACAGCAATGACATCGTTGGGGAAAGTAATAACCGCAACGCCCATATTCTGCAATTGAACATTCACCATTGAAAAACCAAGCGAAATAACGGCCGGATATGGCGCTGTTCCGGTAGTAGGAAAAGCAATGGGGCAATCGAACGAAATGGTTTTACCATTGCCGGTAACAGTAACGGTAATTACGCTATCGTTCTTCATGGTTCCGGTAGTTGCTTCGTAAGGTGTACAAGGCTTATAACCATACTGATACTCTTGCGACAATACGGCAATTTCGGCCCTGCGACAATCCCATTCGCTTATGCTGGTCATTCGGTTGCCATTCAAAAACATAAACGGATCGGGCAGGTATGAATTCTCATCCAAAGAGGCAAACGAAGGAATATCGACATTGCAAACACTTAATTCACAGCACAATTCATCGTCGGGACCACAAGGGATTCCGCTTTGTGTAATCCTTACCACTTTTTTATTGAAAAAATCCGATTCAATATTTATCCTCGAAATACGTTCCGAACCTTTCAAATTTTCGTTAACAACAACATTAACAGTAGTATTGCCCGAACCCGAAGCCGGAGTTACCGACAACCATGATTCAGCATACGACAAAGTCCATTCGGCATTGGTCAAAATATCGAAAGAATACTCACCGCCCGATGGTGTAACATCGAGTGCTTTAGCCGAAAAATCAATGGTATATACAATACCTTTTTGACTAACATTAATCACTATTGCTGCCGTTTTATTTCCCTTAACTGTAATTTGTGCACTACGTTCTTCCGTTTCGGTATTCTTTAGGGCCGACAAAACAACAGTACCATTGTTTTCGCCTTCAGAAGGCTCAATGCTCAACCATTCGGCCGATGACTCAACAGTCCAGCTCGTATTCGAAGTAATATCGAACGATGCTGTTGCTTCGTCGGCTTCGAACGAAAATGTTTGCTCCGATACTGCCAGGTCGTATTGCGAACCATTTTGCGAAACAGCTACTTCGACAGGCGAAACACCTTCGGCCGAAACTGTTACCGTAGCCGAACGAATTGTTGTATCGGCATTTTCCTGGGCAGTTAAGGTAATTTGACCACTTCCATTGCTTTCGGCCGGACTTGCCTGCAACCAAGCCGCTGAACTTTTAACAGTCCAATCGGTATTTGATGTAACATTGATACTTGCAGTACTATTGGCTGCCGAAGCAACACTTAAGGCCGTTACATCAATTGTTAATTGCGGGTCGAAATCTTCTTTACAGCTTGTTGCTGTGTGTGTTAAACTAAATAGCAATAGAAAAACCACTATTGCATGTTGCACTTTTTGCTTCATAAGTTAAAAATTAGGTTTAAACTACATTTTTCTCTATTCAAATTGGAATGTTTAAAATTGAAGAAAAATGAGCTCTTGCAGGTACAACAGAATTAGCCGAATTGGTTAAAAAATAAACATCGAAAAAGTGCAAAAATTCACTTAACGACTTACTGTTTTTTCATTTATCAAATATTCAATGAAAAACAAAATATTTGCAAAGCGTTATAAATGCTCGAAATACAAGGTCAAAAACCCCAATTTTTGACCTTACACATCATTGCGCAAAAAAAAGCAGCCCAATAATGGACTGCCCTATCGTATTTAATTTTAAACTTTTTTTAATAATACAAAAAGCGTTTGATCTTTTTGGTTGCTGTTTTTTCAAAGGGCTCGGGATGCGCAACAACAACCTGCACACGCGAGAATTTATTCACTTGCGAATTTACAAAAACCTGCAATTCTTTGCTAAGTTCTTCCAATCGTTGATCGATGTATTGATTAGCCTGTTCTTTAAAATCTTTGTACATATTTTCAAGCTCTTCGTGATTAAAGTGCACCAAAGCAACCAAACGGCCTTTTTGCTGAACCACCACCGACTCGAGTACATGTTTAAAGCGATTAATAACAGCCTCAATTTCCTCGGGATAAATATTCTCACCGCTAGCACCAACAATCATGTTCTTCAGGCGTCCCTTAATAAATAAGTATCCACTATTGTCGAAACTACCCAAATCGCCGGTTTTGAACCAGCCATCGGCTGTAAGTACTTCGGCTGTAATTTCGGGTTCTTTGTAGTAACCTTGCATTACATTGTCGCCTTTGGCCCATATTTCACCTTGTCCGGTAATGGGGTCAGGATCGTTAATTTTTAAAGTAACACCATTCATGGCCGGGCCGGTTGACTGATGTTTTCCTTTAAACGAATCGAAACCGGCCAACAAAGGCGATGTTTCGGTAAGCCCATAACCTACGGCATAAGGAAATTTTGAATCAATCAAAAACTGTTCAACTTCGGGATCGAGTTTTGCACCACCAATACCAAAGAATTCAAGCTTACCACCAAAAGTTTCGTACACTTTTTTACCGGCAACTCTGTTCAGTAATTTTCGTGTTGGCCTGAACTTATAAAGTGTTTTTGTAATTGCTTTGCTGTTAATACCAGGCAATACCTTGCCTTTATAAACCTTTTCAATTATTAAAGGAACAGTAAGCATTATGGTTGGTCTGATTTTGCTTAAAGCAGGCAACAAAAACGATGGAACAGGTGGTTTGCGCAAATAATAAACGGTTGATCCACTCATCAATGGTAAAATCAAGCCCAAAGTATTTTCGTAAGTATGCGAAAGCGGCAACACCGATAAAAGGCGGTCGTTGGTATCCATTTGGTGAATCTTACCCGAATTTATTGCAGTAAACACCAAGTTTTTATGGCTCAACATTACACCCTTCGACTTACCTGTTGTTCCCGAAGTATAAATAATCGAAGCCAAATCGTCGGGCTTCACTTCGTAATTTCCAGCAGGCAAATCAACATCAACCAGATTAGTAGGCAAATCCAACAATTTATTATCAGCCCAATCGCTTGGGATAATTGCAAAATTCTCAATCAATACCGAAAATTGTAACGATTGGCATTTAATATCCTTAACCTTTCGATACAAACCTTCGGAAACAAAAATTGCTTTCACTTCGGCGTGATTGAATACATTTTCGATTTCGGCTTCCGAGAAATCGGGTAAAACCGGAACAGCAACAACGCCCATTGTAGCCAAAGCAAAATATGCAATGCCCCAGTTGGGCTGGTTGGCACTTAAAATAACTACCTTATCACCTTTTTGCAGTCCTTCTCGCTCCAAAAAAGCAATAATTGAACTGATTTTTGCAGATAATTCACTGTATTTAACCGGCTCTTCTCCCACAAATCCTAACGCCGGTTGTTTTCCAAATTTTTTCGATGAACTTAGGATCAGTTCACCTAATGTAGTAATACTCATATAAATATTTCCCTCTCACTAAAATATTGATAACAAAGAAACCATTTATGTACTAAATAGTTGCACCATTTCGAACAAAATTTTCATAAATAATGTTAAAACACTGATTATGTAACTCTTATATGGTTTTATAATTTTGAAAGACCGGTATCAATGTTCGAAATAAAAACAAATATTATACATTTGCCTAACAAAATCAATATCATGAATAATCGACTCATTCAGTTTTTTGCTGAAAACGACCGTTATGCAAAGCTAACCGGAATCGAAATATGCGAAGCTGGTAAAGGTTACTGCAAAGCCAAACTTAAAATTGAAGAAAAGCACCTCAATGCAGCCAATGTTGTGCAAGGCGGAGTAGTTTTTACCCTGGCCGATGTGGCATTTGCCGTTGCATCGAACAGTCACGGGCAACTGGCACTTGCAGTAAACGTTAACATTACATTTTTGAAGAGCGTTTCGGAAGGTTACCTTTACGCTACCGCAAACGAACTTAGCGATCCAAAACGACTTGGAGCATACGACGTACTGGTTCACAATGAGCACAATGAACTGATAGCCAGATTTAACGGATTGGTTTATCGTAAAAACGAAAAGATTATAAGCGACTAAAAGCATGTTAGTAAGAATATTTTTCTATTTTCGCTACGGTTTTCAAAAACACTTCCTATGATTTTTAGTGGAAAAACATGTTGGGTGACCGGTGCTGCATCGGGCATGGGCAAAGCAGTTTCGATTGCATTGGCCCAAAAAGGTGCCAAAGTAATTATTTCGGACAGAGACCCCATTGGGCTCGAAGCATGTGCCCAAATAATAAGAAACGCAGGAGGTTTATGCCGAACCGAAGTGCTCGACATGTCGGACAACAAATCGATTACAGAAATTGCGAACAAAGTAATAGCCGATGGCGAACAAGTTTGGGGACTGTATCAATTTGCAGGCATCAGCCAACGATCGCTGGTTGTTGACACGCCCATTGAGAACGATCGCAAAATTATGGAAATCAACTTTTTTGGGGTGATTACTTTGTGTAAAGTACTCCTACCGAACATGATTGCAAACGGAGGAGGCCAATTAGCTGCTACATCGAGCATAGTGGGTAAGTTCGGGTTTCCGTATCGCTCGGCCTATTCATCGTCGAAACATGCTTTACACGGATTTTTTGAAAGTTTGATGGCCGAAAATTCAAAAAACAACATTAAAGTCAGCATGCTAATTCCGGGCAGGGTACAAACCAACATATCGAAATTTGCACTCAACAGCGACGGAAGCGAATATGGAAAAATGGATCCGGGGCAAGCCAACGGTATAAGCTCCGAAAAAGCAGCAAAAATTATCATTAAAGGGCTCGAAAAACAAAAAAAAGAAATACTTATAGGAGGAAAAGAACTGTTAATGTTGCACATCAGGCGCTTTTTTCCATCGCTTTATTATTACCTGGCTACTCGTATAAAACCTGTGTAGCTACTAATTCAAAATATTATGGCAATACAAATAAACGGTATTCAACAACTGGGTGTAGGTGTAGAAAACTTGCAGGAAGGATTTAAATGGTTTCGCCAAAATTTTGGCATGGATATTTTGGTTTTTGACGAAAAAGCAACTGCCGAACTGATGTTGCCGCATACCGGAGGCCAAACCCGCGAACGACATGCCATTTTAACAATGAACATGCAGGGAGGGGGCGGATTCGAAGTTTGGCAACATACCGGCAAATCGCCTGTAAAACCAAACTTCCAGCTTCAGCTTGGCGACTTGGGTATAGCTGTAGGAAAACTAAAAACCAACAACATAAAAAAAGCTTTCGACCATTTTCAGAAAAACGGCTTAAAAATATTGAGCAAGATTACCAAAGACCCGGCAGGTACACCCCACTTCTTTTTAACCGATGTATTTGGAAACATTTGGGAAATGGTGCAAAACCCAAATATTTTTAAAGCAACCAATGCATTAAACGGCGGAGTTGCAGGTGCTATTATTGGCACAAACAACATCGACGAAAGCCTGAAAGTATATCGCGACATACTGAATTACGACCAAATAATATACGACGAAACCAATATCTTCACCGATTGGCAGGGCGTACCTGGTAGCGATAAAAACTGCCGACGCGTTTTGTTAAGACATTCGCAGCAACGTAAAGGTGCATTCAGCCCACTTTTAGGATGTTCTGAAATTGAGTTGGTTCAGGTGCTCGATCGCGAACCAGTTGATATTTTCAAAGGCCGCATGTGGGGCGATCCCGGCTTTATTCACCTTTGCTACGACATAAATGGCATGGACGAACTGCGCGAAAAAGTGAAAACAACGGGCTACCCTTTCACTGTTGACAGCGCAAAACAAGGCGACACTTTCGATATGGGCGAAGCGGCTGGTAGCTTTTCGTACATACAAGCACCCGAAGGTACCTTAATAGAGTTTGTTGAAACCCATAAAGTACCACTATTGAAAAAGTTTGGCATATACCTGAAACTCAAAAACAGAAAACCCGATAAGCCCCTGCCCAACTGGATGTTACAACTTTTTAGTTTGAAAAGAGTAAAAGACTAACAATGAACAGAACATAGAAATTTTTGTACCAAAAACTTGTTGGGGCAAATAATTCCTCTATATTTGTAGCGTTTATTAATAATTTTTTATAATGAAAGAAGGTACAGTAAAATTTTTCAATGATTCCAAAGGTTATGGATTCATTACTGACAACGAGTCAGGAACCGAGTATTTTGTTCACGTTTCGGGCTTAGTTGACGAAGTAAAAGAAGAGGATCAAGTATCCTTTGAAGTAACTCAAGGCCGCAAAGGTCTCAACGCTGTAAATGTTAAACTACTATAATAATAGTGTTTTAGTTTAAAGTGAACAAAGCCTCGTACCAACGGGGCTTTTTTTATGCTACCTTTACACTACTTGCAAAAACACTTTTAAACAAATGAAGATTAAAATTTTTCCAATTGACACATCGCTTAACCAACAACTAAAATATGTGATAATTGCTGCGCGTTATCAAAACAAAAGATGGATTTTTGTACAGCACAAAGAGCGAAAAACATGGGAAATACCGGCCGGACATATCGAAGCCGGCGAACACCCCGACCAAGCAGCAAAACGCGAACTTTATGAAGAAACCGGTGCTACTTGCTTTACAATTTCGCCACTGTTCGATTATTCGGTAAAAGAAAAAAACGGCAACATTAATTATGGCAGAATTTATTTTGCTGATATTGATCAATTGGGCGAGCTGCCCGAATCGGAGATAGGGAAAATCAAATTAAAAAAGAAACTACCTACTAAACTCACCTACCCCAAATTGCAGCCTATTATGTTTCAATATGTAGTTGACTGGCTCAACGACAGTTTAAGCTCATAAATCACTACTGGTTCAACAATACATTAACATCGAAAACGGTAAAAGGCCCGGCCGATGCAGGTACTTTGTTCATGCTAACGTGCATTCGCATGGCCTCGGGCTCAAACAAAACGCACTGTAAATTTTCATTCAATTGGCGAGCCGAGTGCATGGCCTCTTGCAATTTATCAACATCGAAACTGCCATGATATTTTTTGGAAAGTTGCATTAAGTTGGCAAAACGTTGCTCGTTAACATGTTTGGTAAACATGCCCGAAGCAAAAAAGAAATTGGTAGCTGCCAAAACACCTTTTGTTCCTTCGCGAACGGCCCAACGCTCGGGTGTAATTTCGGCCAATAAAGCCTCGTTGGCATCGGCACACATTACATTTATAGGAATCATGTGCGATTTATCGGTCAAATAATCAGTCATATCGGCAGCTGTTGAACATTTTTCGCCACCCATCTGCATTAACAATTGAATGGGCATACCCTTGTGGTTCACGCCATTATCTTCGCCATTATACACCAACATATTACCATACGAAACACCGGCTTCGTTCATGCCTGTAAAGGTGCCGGCCAAACCCAAAAACGACGACGAAACAGTTGCCAACCCCTCATTGGGATGCCTAACTACAATAATACCCAATGCTTTATTCACGCTTTGAAAGTTGTAATCGGCGTTGCGTCCCATCAAAAGCTTACCATCGGCAGTGGCTTCGCCCCAAACAGCCAAAACACTGCATGTTGTTCGGGGGGTAAGGTTTAAGGCCAGCAATAAATCGTACGGCACCCCCGAAGTAACAGCCATTCCTTCAATAAAATCTTTAATATCGACAGGCAAATAAGGTTCAGCCAGTTTTGCCTGCTCAATAAATTTTTGTAATGCTTTTTTGGGAAAAAGCCCTTTTCCTATAACAACCATCGACGCTAATTGGGGCTTCAATATTGTGCCGTATTGCTCACCCATTTCTCGGTTATTTCCATACAAATGGATAATAGGTATTGCCTCAATATATTCAAGACGAGGTATTTTCTTCTCGTTAATTATTTCATAATCGCGCTGCAAATCAACAATTGTTTGATAGGCTTTGTAAACCTTACAACTACTGAAACCCGAAAACAAAACGCACACAACAAAAAACAGCAATAACTGTTTTTTTAAACGCCAAAAATATTTATCCATAGTTAACACACCCTATAAAAACCACACAATATCCTCACTTGAATTATTTTATGAAAATAAGAACTTTCGGCTCGTTTTCCTAATATTTCAACATTATTTTAGCAAGGTGTGCCAACATTTAAACCTCAACACAAAACCTTAAAACATTATATTAAAAAAACATGAAGAAATCATTACTTTGTGCGGCCTGACAAATAATTAGCTATTTTTATGCAGTTTTATGAGAAAAACTGGTTTTCCTGTTGTAAAGGTTTTGTAAATTGTATTGTCAACCGCCGTTTAAAATCGGCTTAAAAAACCAACAACATGGCTATTGATGGATTTGCGCGAGCTAGCAGCAAAACAGTTAACCCCCAATTAATCGAGAAGCACCTTCGGCTTAATGATTTCGAAAAATTAGTGCTTATTCCCGATTATGAGATATTTAAAAACGGTAAACCACTTCCAATCGACGGGAACAAAAAACCAATAAAAGACCAGTTACTTCGTTTTTTTAAAAAGAAAGGGAACAGCATTCAAAAAGGAAAAATTGCAGCCAAAATTGAAAAAAGCAACAACTTTCTAAAACAGCTTCATACCAATATGCCGCATACTATTATTCCTGTAATTGGAGCAAACATTGCGCTGCCAAAATGTATGAGCACATTGGAGCAAGAATTTGATGAATGGAAATTCTCGGGCATTCACATTCCCAATCATATTCTGAAAGCCGATTTAATTACCCCCACAACTTACGACCTATATCAGTGGATTGAAAGCAAACAGCTCTCGGTTATCATCAACCTGAACGGCGACAACGACTTACATGCTATTCAAAAAGTAATAAGAGACTTTAAAAAAATCAATTTCATTATTCAACATTTGGTTGGCATCGAAAAATTTGCAACTTCGATGTACAAACTGCAAAACTTCTGGTTCGATTTGTCACCCATGTATGCCATTTCCGATCATCGATTAAAAAATGCCATCGACATTGCCGGCCCAAACAATTTACTTTACGGATCGGGGTTTCCTTACCACAAACACCTTATGATTGACGACAAGGAACGCCTGAGCCAAATAGGGCTTAATCAAAACGATATTGAAAAAATTACCAACGAAAACTGGAAACAAATTTTTACTTTCGAAAAAGAGCCTGTATTGGTTTAAGCTGGTTTATTCGCCATAAAATATTAACTTTGCCAACCAAATTTTTTAAGTATGGCAAGTAAATCAGACAGGTACATGGCCCGTGGCGTTTCGGCATCGAAAGAAGATGTTCACAACGCAATAAAAAACATCGACAAAGGGTTGTTTCCGAAGGCTTTTTGTAAAATAGTGCCCGATTATTTGGGTAACGACACCGAATATTGCAACATTATGCATGCCGATGGAGCAGGTACCAAATCGTCGTTGGCATACATGTACTGGAAAGAAACAGGCGACTTGTCGGTTTGGAAAGGGATTGCGCAGGACGCACTCATCATGAACATCGACGATTTACTGTGTGTCGGTGCTACCGATAACATTCTGCTATCGTCAACCATTGGCCGAAACAAAAACAAAATACCGGGCGAAGTTATTGCAGCCATCATAAACGGAACCGACGAATTGTGCAACGAACTGGCCAAAATGGGAGTTAAGGTAATACCAACAGGTGGCGAAACTGCCGATGTAGGCGATTTGGTTCGAACCATAATTGTCGATTCAACAGTAACTTGCCGAATGAAACGATCGGATGTTATTGACGCTTCGAACATTAAACCAGGAAATGTTATTGTGGGCTTATCGTCATCGGGGCAAGCAACATACGAAAAAACATACAATGGCGGCATGGGCAGCAATGGCCTCACCTCGGCCCGCCACGATGTTTTTGCCAACTACCTTGCAAAAAAATACCCCGAAAGTTTCGATCCCGAAGTACCTTCCGATTTAATATACAGCGGCAGCTACCAACTTACCGACCAAATAAATGCCATTGGCATCGATGCCGGGCAAATGGTGCTTTCACCAACCCGCACTTATGCTCCTATTGTTAAAAAAGTACTCGACAAATATCGCGACCAAATTGACGGGATGATACATTGTTCGGGAGGAGCTCAAACCAAGGTTTTGCATTTTGTAAATAATGTACATGTAATCAAAAACAATCTTTTTGCTGTTCCACCGCTCTTCGAAATTATTCAAAAAGAATCGGAAACCGAATGGAAAGAAATGTACAAAGTTTTCAATATGGGGCATCGTTTTGAATTTTACACATCCGAAGTTGTAGCCAAAGCAATTATTGAAATATCGAAATCGTTCAATGTTGACGCCCGGATAGTTGGAAGGGTTGAAAAATTTGAAGGCAAGAAACTCACTATCGAATCGCAATTCGGCGTATTTGAATACATATAAAGTCGCTTGACTAAAAATTAGTTTCAAAGCCTAATTTTTTCTTTAGGCAAAAAATCCAACAGTAAATAATCAGCATCAAGCAACAATATTATGGCAGACAACAGATTCATCGACAAATTTGAAAACATAAGATACCGTTTTGAGGAGACAGGTAAACAAATTACCGATCCCGAAGTAATGAAAGATATGAAACGGTACGTGAAATTGAACCAGGATTACAAAACCCTCGAGGGCTTGGTTAAAGCTTTTACCGAATACAAGAATATACTTGATAACATTGCCTCAACCAAAGAGATGTTGACTTCGGAAACCGACGACGAAATGCGCGAAATGGCCAAAGAAGAGTTAGAGCAATTGGAAGAGCAAGTAGAACCCAAAGAGCAAGAAATTAAGCTCTTGTTAATCCCTGCCGATCCCGAAGACAGGAAAAATGCCATTTTAGAAATACGGGCAGGAACAGGAGGCGACGAAGCCAGCATTTTTGCCGGCGACCTGTTTCGCATGTATTCAAAATTTTGCGAACGCAAAGGTTGGCGCCTCGAAGTAACACATTACACCGAAGGTACTGCCGGCGGGTACAAGGAAATTGTATCGAAAGTAAGCGGCGAAGGTGTTTACGGGGTATTAAAATACGAATCGGGGGTACACCGTGTACAGCGCGTACCACAAACCGAAACCCAAGGCAGGGTGCATACATCGGCGGCATCGGTTGCCGTATTGCCCGAAGCCGAAGAATTCGACATTGAATTAAGAAACGAGGACATTCGACGCGATGAATTTTGTTCATCGGGGCCTGGTGGACAATCGGTTAACACAACCTACTCGGCAATAAGGCTTACGCACATTCCAACCGGTATTGTTGTTCAGTGCCAAGACCAAAAATCGAAATTGAAAAACCTCGATAAGGCAATGGCCGAATTGCGCACCCGCATATACAACATGGAATACCAAAAATACATCGATGAAATTGCATCAAAACGTAAAACGATGGTATCGACAGGCGACCGCTCGGCAAAAATACGCACCTATAACTGGCCGCAAGGAAGGGTTACCGACCATAGAATTGGCTTAACCATGTACAATTTACCCGCAATAATCGATGGCGACATTCAGGAAATTATTGACAAGCTACAGCTTGAAGAAAATGCTGAAAAACTAAAAGAAACCGAAATTTAATATTGAACGGCATACTCGCCAAACACATTCGATTCAATTATTACCACCGTTTCGGAAAGAAGTTTAATTTTTTCCTGAAGGCTTAGTGATTTTATTTCGGCATCGATTGAATTGTCGAATTTGCCTATAGTTGCTTTTAACAAACGTGAATTATCGTGAAAATCAATAATTTCGGTGTACCTAAGATCAAGCCCTTTGTAAGCTGTAATCCCAATCAGGTTTGCATCGTTATCGAAAACCGGAGCCCCCATTAAACCAAACCTGAAAGGCATCTCAAGCAAGCGATAACCCACTGTCATCGAAGAAGTTGGCAACACCTTACCTTCATAAACTTCGGGTGGCATATAAATAGCACTTACCGCATTGGGGTACCCCAAAGCCCAAACCGACGATTCGGAAACCGGTAATGTATTGGAATATCCATACGGAATTTGATCGAAAGCCTTAAACGATTTATCGTCAACCATTAAAACAGCCAAATTATTTTCTTCTTCGAGCCTTAAAATTTTAAGTGGTAAAATAAAGTTTTGCCCCCCAATGCGAGCCCGTGCCCTAAGTTTTCGGGCATCCGAAATCACATCGAATGTGGTCAGAATCCGGTTCGAAGAAATAAAAAAACCACTGCCCTTGCCGATCCATACCTGTTCATAGAAATGATCGGATTCGCCAATATCGGAAGCGAAAATGAAACTGGCAAATTTTGCATCGCCCTTTGCCCTGGTCAACAAAGCAATCTTATCGCCTTTGAATTTTGGCAATGGAATAACCATTTCGAGCTTTTCGTTTATTTCAAATAAAATATTTTCGCCCGTATTGCGCAAAACAATTGCGTTAATTGATTCCGAAGGGTTTTCAATTTTTTTCCGGCCTTGAGTAAGATCGTTTAGCTCGCCATTAACCGATTGATAAACATTGTAATAAGTGCCAAACGATATTTCAAACAACAAATAATTATCCTTATCGGCCCAACCTATTGCAATGCCTTGCTTTGCCGAATTGCCCTTAACTGGTATTTCGACCCTGCAATTAAAAGGTTTATCAATATTAACAGGTACATTGGGGCTGTAAATTGCTTCCCCAATCATGGTTTGGTTATGGATAATCATTTGCCCATCGTAAATCGAAAAGTCGCCACACTCCCATTCATCATTCAACAAATTAAATTCGTCGAGCCAAATTGCCTTGCAAGCCTGATTATAATCGCACCTGACATCGAACAAAGTCTCGCTTTTTTCTTTATTTGCATAGCTGGTTAGGTTGCCGGCTTCATCGAACAAGGCAACTAAACCATTAACCTCGCCGTTTTGGGGAGAAAACTCACCGGTAATAAAGGCTTTTATTGCATTATCGGTATAAAACTGAAAATACATACTCGAGTCGATTACATTCCGGCCATTGTCGTAATAATTCATACGAGTTAAGCGCCCATCCTTGTCGTAAACCGACCGCCAACCATTTCGGATTTGGCCATTGAGCACAAAAAAACAAAAAAACAGAATAATCGAAAGAAGGAGTGGCTTCATGTATTCACGATTTTGGCTCAAGTTAAAAAGAAAATATTAATTGATGATAAAACAGCTTAAAAAACATTCAAAATTGCAAAAAACAGCCCGTAGCGACCATTAACATAAATAAATTGTAAAAATGATAAAACTTTTAACTTAACTTTTTGTTTTAAAAATGACAATTTACATTCTTGTGTAAAAAAAGAAAACCAAAAAATAAGTTCAGTTATGCTATTCGACTTAGACCTTATCAAAAATGTTTACGGCCAATTTACCCAAAAGGTCGACATGGCCAAAGCCAGTTTAAACCGCCCGCTTACACTTACCGAAAAAATATTGTACGCACACTTACATGAAACCACCAAACTCAATAATTTTAAACGTGGAGCCGACTATGTTGATTTTGCCCCCGACCGTGTAGCTATGCAGGATGCAACAGCACAAATGGCATTACTGCAATTTATGCAGGCAGGCAAAAGCAAAGTGGCCGTTCCTTCAACAGTACATGCCGATCACCTGATTCAAGCCCACATTGGTGCCGACAAAGATTTACAGGAGGCGCTCAACAAAAACAACGAAGTTTATAATTTTCTTGAATCGGTATCGAACAAATACGGTATTGGTTTTTGGAAACCCGGAGCCGGAATTATCCACCAGGTGGTATTAGAAAATTATGCTTTCCCCGGAGGAATGATGATAGGAACCGACTCGCATACCGTTAACGCAGGTGGCTTGGGCATGATTGCCATTGGTGTTGGTGGAGCCGACGCTGTTGACGTAATGGCCGGCATGGCTTGGGAACTTAAAATGCCCAAACTAATTGGTGTTAAACTTACAGGAAAGCTTAGCGGTTGGACAGCTCCAAAAGACATTATTTTGAAAGTGGCCGGCATCCTAACCGTTAAAGGAGGCACAGGTGCTGTTGTTGAATATTTTGGCGAAGGAGCACAATCGATATCGTGTACCGGTAAAGGCACCATTTGCAACATGGGAGCCGAAATTGGAGCAACCACCTCAACATTTGGTTACGATAACTCAATGCGCCGTTACCTGGCAGCAACCGGGCGCGAAGAAATTGTGAAGCTGGCCGATCAAATTGCCCCTTATTTAACAGGCGACCCCGAAGTTTATGCCAACCCCGAACAATATTTCGACCAAGTAATCGAAATTAACCTATCGGAATTAGAGCCTCACCTTAATGGACCATTCACTCCCGACCTGGCTACCCCTATCAGTAAAATGAAAGAAGAAGCTGAGAAAAATGGTTGGCCTGTAAAAATTGAAGTTGGCCTTATCGGTTCGTGTACCAACTCATCGTACGAAGACATTTCGCGAGCGGCATCGTTGGCTCAACAAGCTGTTGATAAAAAACTGAAAGCCAAAGCCATGTACACTATTACACCCGGCTCGGAACAAGTTCGTTACACCATTGAACGCGACGGTTTCATCAACACTTTCGAAAAAATTGGCGGCAACGTATTTGCCAATGCTTGTGGCCCTTGCATAGGCCAATGGCATCGCGACGGAGCCGAAAAAGGAGAAAAAAATACCATTGTACACTCGTTTAACCGCAACTTTGCCAAACGTGCCGATGGCAACCCAAATACCTATGCTTTTGTTGGATCGCCCGAATTAGTAACTGCTTTAGCCATAGCCGGCGACCTCACCTTTAACCCAATTACCGATTCGCTAACCAATACCGAAGGGAAACAGGTAAAACTCGATCCGCCAACAGGATGGGAACTACCACCCCAAGGCTTCGATGTTGAAGATGCAGGCTATTTAGCTCCTGCCGACGACGGGTCGAATGTTGATGTAGTGGTTAAGCCCGATTCGCAGCGTTTGCAATTGCTTTCTCCGTTTGCGGCCTGGGACGGCAAAAACATCACCGGCGCACGCCTTTTGATCAAGGCAAAAGGCAAATGCACCACCGATCACATATCGATGGCCGGCCCTTGGTTGCGCTTCCGTGGCCACCTCGACAACATTTCGAACAACTGTTTAATTGGTGCTGTAAATGCTTTCAACAACGAAACCAATAAAGTTAAAAACCAACTAAACGGGGAATTTAATGAAGTACCGGCAACACAACGCGCATATAAAGCGGCCGGCATTCCTACCATTGTTGTTGGCGATCACAATTATGGCGAAGGCTCGTCGCGCGAACATGCAGCTATGGAACCACGTCACCTTGGAGTGCGTGCGGTATTGGTAAAATCGTTTGCCCGCATTCACGAAACAAACCTGAAAAAACAGGGAATGTTGGCCCTCACTTTCGACAACGAAGCCGATTACGACAAAATTCAGGAAGACGATATTTTCAACTTCGTAAACCTCGACAGCTTTGCTCCGGGCAAACCCATCGACATTGAAGTGCTGCACAGCAATAACAGCAAAGACATTATCAGAACCAATCACACATACAATAGCCAGCAAATTGAATGGTTTAAAGCAGGCTCGGCACTTAACCTAATTAAGGCCGAAAGAAAATAGTGAAGTTAAAGCAATAGC
>JAFGAF010000100.1 GCA_016933815.1 Prolixibacteraceae bacterium | reverse complement strand
GGTCGGTAATCAGAGCATTGTTGTGGGTCATCTTCATATTATTCGGGTTTGGTTTCGATAATATTTTGCAATAATAAAAAAAAAAAAACGATACAGCGCAAATAATATTATAATTTTTTTGTTGAGTATGAAATAATACTGTGTTCGTTACCCGATAAATGCGATACAAAATGCTTTTTGTAAAAAGCAATTTCCGAAAGTGTTTATTTTAAAAAGCAATTTTAAAATATCCCCACGGCGTTGCGTAACGATGCTTTGAACATGAGCACTCCTTTTTTGGGATTCGACACGCGAAAACGCTCTTTGAGGATGGCCTCGGGCTGTGCGTTTTTGATTTTATCGAACAGGTTGAGGTAGTAACGGTAAGCCAAGTAAACACCCAAACGCACATCAGGGCTGAGCTTGACAATGCCCTTGAAAGCCTCGTCGAAATCGAATTGTATGTCGTCTTCGATTTGCTTTTTGGCCTCGGGGGTAAAGTTTTTGAAGTCGATATTTTTAAAATAGATGCGGCCTTTGTTCTCGAAATCGTCCTGGGCATCGCGCAAGAAATTCACTTTTTGGAAGGCCTCGCCCAACTTACGTGCAGGGTAAACCAACTCGTTGTACTTTTCGGGTTGGTTTGCATAAAACACCCTGAGGCACATCAAACCAACCACTTCGGCCGAGCCGTAAATGTATTTTTCGAGCATTTGGCGGTTGTAAACATCGTGGCGCAAGTCCATTTCCATGCTGTCGAGAAAGGCATCGATGAGTTCGCGCTCAATGTTGCACGCATTAACCGTGTGCTGAAAACTGTCGAGTATGGGATTGAGACTGATGCCGCGCTCAATAGCTTTGTAAGTGTCGGCCATGAACTCGCTCAAAAGTTCTTCCTGGTTGTAATTGAAAAAGGTATCGACAATTTCGTCGGCATAACGCACAAAACCGTAAATGCTGTAAATATGCCCGCGGTATTTCTTATCGAGCAGCCGTACGCCCAACGAAAACGAAGTACTGTACCTGCGCGTTGTATTGATGCTGCATTGCAAGTTATTTTTTCTGAAGTTGTCGATCATCGCTTAAGAGTTTTTCAACGGTTAATTTTGAACTGATTACTGCCATGGGCAAGCCGGTACCCGGTATGGTTGAGGCGCCCACATAATACGTGTTACTGTAATGCTCGTCCTTATTGGCCGGACGGAACCAGGCAATTTGGCTCAAATCGTGCGCCAGCCCCAGGCCGCTGCCACGGTACAAGTTAAACATATTTCCCCAATGCTCGGGCGAAAGAATGGTTTTTGTTTCAATCATTGCATTCAAATCGTACCCGGTACGTTCCGAAAGGTCGTCGATAATATTCCGGGCAATTTGTTCGCGATCGGAATAATCGGGTTTGAACCTGAGGTCGGGCGCCGGACAAAGTATGAAAAGACTTTCCTTGCCCTCGGGGGCGTACTCGGGGTTGTTTTTCGACTGCACATTTACATAGTAGTAGGGCTTTTGAAACGATACTTTGTTTTTGAAAACGCCTTTGGCATATTGGTCGAAATTGTTGCCCAAGAAGTAATTGTGGTGCTGCAATTTATCGAGCTTTTGGTTGATGCCCAAATAAATGGTGAGCGGCGCCATAGTCCACTTCATTTTGTCGAGTTTCTTTTCGGAATATTTCGGGTTTTTAAGCACCGAACCGCGGAACCATGCCGCATCGGAGTTGATCACGTAGTAATCGGCCATCCAATGCTGCCCGTTTTGGTCAACAAGCGCATC
>JAFGAF010000099.1 GCA_016933815.1 Prolixibacteraceae bacterium | reverse complement strand
TCGCCGGGCTGATACAGCACATCGTCCCAACGCAAACGGTATTCGTATTCGCCTTTTTTCTTTTTACCCAACGATTCTCCATTAAGGAATAGCTCCACCTCGTCGCCCGAAGTAAACACATGCACCGGCGTAACTTCGCCTATACGCTCGGGCCAGTTCCAGTGTGGCAATATGTGCACCATTGCAAAATCGGGGCGCCAATGTGACTGGTATAAGTAAAACCGGTCTTTAGGGAAACCGGCCAGATCGATAATGCCATTGTACGAGCTGCGTGCCTGATAGTAAGGTGTGGGCTCGCCCAGGTAATCCCAGCCTGTCCACACAAATTCGCCGGCCACAAAGGGGTGGCGGTCAATCATGCCAAAAACTTTATCGGCCGATGAGCCAAAATCAACGGCATACAATTCGTACGAGCTTACATGTGCTGCGTTGGAATCGCCGCCACGGCCATCGCGAGCAATGGAGCTAATGGCATCGGTAACCGGAAAAGTATAAAATCCGCGACTGCTGAATGCCGAAGCGGTTTCGCTGCTATAAACAACTTTACCGGGAAAAGTTTCGTGAAAGGGAATGTATTGCGGCTTAGTGCGTATGCGGTCGGTGCCTTCAAACATCGGATCTTGCCGAATGCCTTCGCCCTGATAGTTAAGGCCAATCACATCGGGTACTTTGGGCAGTTCCATGTACGGTTTGGCAAAATTCATAGCCACCGTAGTTGGTCGGGTGGGATCTTCATCTTTTACAATATCGTTAAGGCGTTGAGCCACGGCAGCACCGGCTTCGGCGGTGTATTGCTCGCCTACTTCGTTGCCGTAGCTCCACATAATAATGGACGGATGGTTGCGGTCGCGACGGATAAAGGCACGGGTGTCGGGCTCAGACCAATCGGGGAAAATGAGGTGAAAATCGTGGTCGGTTTTTTTCCTTTCCCACGAGTCGAAAATCTCGTCAATTACCAAAAATCCCATTTTATCGGTTAGCTCAAGCAAACCGGGTGCAGGCGGATTATGTGCCATGCGTATGGCATTACAGCCCATCTCGCGCAAAAGTTCGAGTTGCCGCTCGGCAGCCCGCACGTTAAATGCAGCGCCCAAAACGCCCAAATCGTGGTGCTGGTTTACCCCTTTTATCTGAATATGTTCGCCATTTACAAAAATCCCTTTGTCGGGGTTAAACTCAACATTTCGTATTCCGAAGGTTGTTTTGTAGCTGTCAATTTCGTTCCCATTTTGTATGAGTTTGGTAACTGCCACATACCGGCTGGGTTGTTGCGTAGGCAGTGGACCCCAAAGCCGGGGATTTTCGATTTGCACCGAAGCCTTAATTTTTGCTTTGCTGTTGGCTTCGATATTTGTTTGCTGTGGCTCAAATTGCGCCACAACATTGCTGCTTATCCGATCATTTTCGTCTAAGGTAAATATTTCAGTAAGTGTCTCTACCCGGGCACTTTCATGTGTTTTATTTTCAATATTGATTTCGATGTTCACATTGGCCGATTGTTCCGAAACATTGTTGCTTGTAATGTAAGTACCCCACTGAGCAACATGAACGGGATTGGTTTTTACCAGCCACACATTGCGGTAAAGCCCTGCACCGGGATACCATCGGGCTGAATAATTGGGATTATCAACACGAATGGCTAACTGATTTTCGCCACCAAAATTTGCATAGGGGGTGAGGTTGAGCCGCCACGAGTTGTACCCATAGGGCCAGCCGCCAACCAGTTTTCCGTTGAGCCACACCATAGCGTACGACATGGCGCCTTCAACATCGAGGTAAATCATTTTACCGGCATCGGCAGCAGGTATTTCAAGTTTTTTTCGATACCAGCCCACACCGTTTACCGGCAAGCGTCCCATACCGCCACTCACTTCGGAGTCCCAGCCTTGTTGAAAAGGCCCGGCAATAGCCCAGTCGTGAGGCAGTTCAACTTTAGCCCATTGGCTGTCGTCGAAACCGGTTTGTACAAACGGAAAGTCGGAACCGGGATTGCCTTCGGGGCGAATATGTTTATCGGCTTCGTTTTTGATAAAATCGTTACCCGATGGCAGTATCCAAGGTTTGAGTACCCTTTGAGTTTGCTCAACTTCAACAGCTTCGGTGGGTTTCGAGTCGGCATCTTTTACTTGGTTGGGGTTTTGGGTTTCGGGGCGCACATCGTAAATCAGGCTATCGGCCTGAGCTGCTGTTTCGTACTTAAAAAAACTCCAGTCCTGGTTTAAACTTATTTTTTCCCTGCTATTTTTATTGCTGTGCTTAACATCGCAATTGACAAAAACCATTACAGCCAAAAACAGATAGAATACTTTTCTCATATCGACTTATTTTCAGATAAATAAACTCAAAACCCAATTATTTGATCACAAATATAAGAATACTGAAAAATAAAAGTGAAAAATACTTCTATTTAATGACTGCTTAAAAACATCAAAATATTTTCATTTGAGCATGTTAATATTGAAAGCTTTTGTATTTTCACTTCACATTTAATAACAATAAAAAATAAACGCTATGGAACTTTTAAAAATAATAATTGCGATAATACTTCCACCATTGGGAGTTTTCTTACATGCCGGCATACAAAAGCATTTTTGGATCAATATCCTATTAACCTTACTTGGGTATATTCCAGGCATAGTACATGCTGTTTGGGTTATTGCAAAAAAATAAAACAAAACAAATAACCCGAGTCTGATACCAGATTCGGGTTATTTGTTTAGGCCGGTAAAACCAAGCCTTGGTATTTGGGTAAATTATTAGTCCTTTTTTACGCCCAGCACCTCTTCAAAAGCCTGAACAAATGTTTCTTTAGGAAGAGCACCCATTGCCATTTGCGGTTTCCCGTCTTTGGGAACAAAGAGCAACGAAGGAATACTTTGGATACCAAACATACCGGCCAATTCACGTTGTTCTTCGGTATCAACCTTATAAATGTTCAGTTTTTGTCCGTATTCTTTTTGTAATTCTTCCAATACGGGAGCAACCATTTTGCAGGGGCCGCACCAATCGGCGTAAAAGTCGATAATACAAGGCACATCACCTTCAAATTTCCACTCCTTATTATTTTCGAAATCAAAAACTTTTGCTTTAAAAGTATCAAGTGTTAAATGTTCTAACATAGCTTATCGTTTTAAATTAATAATCAAAATTTATTTACTAAAACAAACAATCGAGTTGTTTATTGGTTTTTACACTGCAAAAATAACCTGCATCGTTATTTTTTTATGTTACTTTTGTCACACTAGAAAAAACACAGCTTGTTTGCCGGTATAAATTCTTTTTTCTAATGATTAATTTTAAGGAAACATTAAAGACTAAAATATTCCAAACAGTGTTGGAAGTTAGCAGCAGACTGGGCTTCGAAACCTATGTAATAGGCGGTTACGTACGCGATCTCATTCTCGAAAGACCATCGAAAGATATTGATTTTGTAACTATTGGAAGCGGAATTGAACTGGCTCAACATGTTGCCCATCAACTTAACCCAAAAATAAAGGTAAATTTCTTTAAAAATTTTGGTACTGCACAATTTAAATACAATGGCATCGATTTAGAATTTATTGGGGCACGTAAGGAATCATATAACCGCGATTCGCGCAAACCGCTTGTTGAAAGCGGCACCATTGAAGATGACCAAAACCGACGTGACTTTACGATAAACGCTTTGGCCATCAGCCTTAACAAGCACAACTTTGGCGAGCTGATCGATCCGTTTGGCGGCTTAAAACACATTGATGAGCAGTTAATTAAAACTCCGTTGAATCCTGACATTACCTTCGACGATGACCCCTTGCGCATGATGCGTGCTATACGCTTTGCTGCTCAGCTAAATTTCACCATCGATGCCGAAACACTTGAAGCCATTACCCGCAAAAGCGATCGCATAAAAATTGTTTCAGAAGAAAGAATTATCGATGAACTCAACAAAATTGTACTCTCGAAGAAACCTTCGATTGGCTTTAAACTGCTCGATAAAACTGGCTTATTGCAAAAAATATTGCCCGAATTATCAAATTTAAAAGGTGTTGAAAGCAAAAATGGTATTGGACATAAAGATAACTTTTACCACACACTTGCCGTACTTGATCAAATTGCGCCCAATACCAACGATTTATGGTTGCGCTGGGCTGCATTGTTGCACGATATTGCAAAACCCCAAACAAAAAAGTTCATCGAAGGACAAGGTTGGACCTTCCACGGACACAATTTTGTCGGAACTAAAATGATTCCTCGTATTTTTAAAAGGTTAAAGTTGCCTCTTAACGAAAAAATGAAATTTGTGCAAAAAATGGTAAACCTGCACATGAGGCCAATTGTTTTGAGCGAAGAGATTGTTACCGATTCGGCTGTAAGGCGCTTACTTTTTGAGGCCGGCGACGATATTGACCACTTAATGACCCTATGCGAAGCCGACATCACCTCGAAAAACGAAGTAAAAGTGAAAACTTTTCTTGAAAACTTCCAGTTGGTTCGTCAAAAGTTAAAAGAAATTGAAGAAAAAGATGCCATCAGAAACTTCCAACCACCGGTGCGGGGCGAAGAAATTATGGAAGTATATGATCTTATGCCCAGCAAGGAGGTTGGCATAATAAAAGATGCCATTAAAGAAGCAATACTCGAAGGCGAAATTCACAATAATTACGAAGAAGCATTCGGTTTTATGCTCAAATATGCCGAACAACTAGGACTAAAAAGGGTAAAATAAATCAAGTTTCAATTGGAATACAAATCGATATAAACCGGCAGGTGATCGCTAAAACCATTATTGTATTTAAAACCAACATATGTTCTAAAAGGTTTCTGGCCTAAATGTGTTTTATCTTTTTCAAGCAAAAAATCGGCTTCAAAAATTGCAGCACCGCTGGGCATCACATGCAAACGTTCAGTTTCCAATAACGTACCACTAACAATTATCTGATCAATCAGCTCCCACTTTCCTTGGTATTTATTGCTTCCTTTACCTGCTTTTGCCAAATTGTATGAAAGATTATACAAGGCCGAAGCTTCAATTGTGTCGAAATCGGTTTTGGCCTTAAGGTGTTTCAACAAGCTCTCGTCGGTAGGCGAATCATTCAAATCGCCCATCATCAACAACTTGCTACTTACATCACGAACTAAAATACTATCAGCCACGTGGCGCAAAGTACTTGCTGCCAATGCCCTCAAAGCTTCAGTTTCGACCAATCCGCCGTACTTCGAAGGCCAATGGTTCACAAACACATGAAGAGTATCGTGTCCTAACTGCCCGGTTACATGCAATATGTCGCGTGTTTTAAAGCTTTCGTTTTCGGTATCGGTTACAGCAATTGCCTGGTACGAAATTGGCACAAAGGCATTTTGCCTGTACAGTAAAGCAACATCAATACCTCTTCGGTCGGGCGATTCCTTATGAATAATTTTATAGCCCATTCGCTCAAGCGGTGTGCGCCTTATCAACATTTCAAGCACATTCAAGTTTTCAACTTCGCACAAACCAACAAGCACAGGTGGGTTTCCTTCGCCTAAAGCCATAATCACCTGAAATATCCGGTTAAGTTTTAAATTAAGTTTTCGATCGTTCCAGAAACGTTCACCTTTGGGCAAAAACTCTTCATCGTTTTTATCTTCATCGTCGAGTGTGTCGAATAAATTTTCGACATTGTAAAACATTACCCGGTATTTTGGATTGTTATTTTGCGCAAAAGCTTTTTGAGAAAAAAGGAGAAGCAACACAAATGGGCCAATGATCAAAAACTTATTCATCTGTTTCTTCTTGTATCCATTCGTAAACCCCAAGGTCGGGAGTTTTGTCAGCTACGCGTGAAATACCATTTAAATCGGTCGGCACTTGGTTGGCAAACTCAAAACTACCAATATTTTTTGCAGGTGAAATTGAGTCGAGCCGATAATCGTAAGTATCATAATCGATAAACAGCGGATCTTCATTCCGCACCGAATTTAAAAACTTTTGGGCATGAACCTGATGTGTACTATCAGCCAAGCGGTATAAAACATGATCGAATTCAACGTTAAACAAATAATTCTCGTTCTGACCAAATTCAATTTCATTTTCGATGGCACCCCAAACAATTGAATTTCGCCACAAACATTTGTGTAAATCTCCTACCAGCTCAATCGAGTCACCATTTTGCTCAATAAGTAAGCGGTTCGATACCGACAACGACTGCGTTTTACGCACAGAATAATCGCCCCAGTAATTGGCAATGGTACAATGATTGAAGTCGTAACTGCCACCAAGCAGCAATGCTGCGCCATAAAAACCACAGTTACTTATTAAAACGTTAGTGGCTTCAATTTGCGATTTGAAAGCCAATATGCCTGCATACGAAACATGTTCAATTTTAACATTGTGCAAACGGGCATAAGCCGCACCTTCGTATTCAACAGTTCCAACCTGCAAACCAATTGCTGAATTTCGGATGTTTACATTTTCAAAATTATTAACCATTTCACCGGGGAAAAGAATTATTCCGTACCATTGATCGGGAATATCTTCGTACATCAGTTCAAGCCTGTCGCCTGCAAAAAGAACAGGCTCGGAGGCGGTTCCGGCAGCATTTACTGCTCCTAAAACATACATCGAAGCACCTTTATGAAAATAAATACGGGCACCGGGCTCAATGGTAAGTACCTGCCCCGAGTCGACCAATGCATAGTTATACACCAGATATGGTTTATCGGCAGTCCAGGTAGTTGTTGTAATTACTTCGTTATTGATGGGAACAAAATCCTGTCCCCAGGCAATTAAATCCAGGTCTTGCTGCTTCGAATTAAAATTGAAAAGCACCGAATCCTGAACTATCATTGGTTGATTGTATCCGTTGGGGTCAACAGTAAGTTCAACAAAAATGTAAATACTGTCCTTAGCCTGAATTTCAACATCCTCAATTTCATTGGTCATATTTCCGTCAATATTTAAGCGATAGGCCGACTCGTTGCCTCCGGCTAATTTTATTGAAGAAATTAACAGCGGCCGATTGTGGGGATTAATTACCCTGAACGACTTTGTGGTTGAACCAATTGAAGTAAAGATGGTATCAAACATTAAAGTATCGCTCGAAAATACCAAAGTTGCATCGTCGGACGAGAGATAAGCCTCGTCGCGACATGAATTAAAAAAGATGCCGGCCATGGCCAACAACAGGAGTAATATTGATCGTATTTTTTTAAAATTCATTGTATAAATGCATTTTTTGCACTGCTCAAATTTACGAAAAGCAATTATAGATTACTGATTTAATTATTAAGATTTTTTAACAAATTTAATGCCGCTTTGAAACAAACGCTAACAAAACATAGGTTATTGCAGTGTTTACCACAATTAATTCAAAGCCAAATTTGTAGCCATTGAAGAAACGTTCACTTAACAATGTTATAAACCAAGTAATTACCGGTGCAAGCAAACAAACAGGTAAAACAAAATTTCTTTTCACTAAACGTTTCGAAAAAAACACAAAAAGGAAAACGCCGAAAATGGGTCCGTAAGTATATCCGGCAGCTTTGAATATTGCGACCACAACACTTTGGTTGTTTAATTGATAAAACAACATGATTACTCCAAAAATCAACACCGAAAATAAAAAGTGCACAATACTTCGAATGTTTTTTTGCTTCTGAATACGAAATTTGTCAATTTTCAGAAAATCGATACTGAACGCAGTTGTTAGCGCAGTGGTAGCCGAATCGGCACTTGAAAAAGCGGCTGCCGAAATACCTAAAACAAAAAACACCTGAACAAGCATGCCTAAATGTTTTAACGCAATTAAAGGAAAGAGCTTATCGGTTTGTTCAGGTTTTTCAATGCCCATTTTATTTGCGTAGAAATACAACAACGCACCTAAAGCAAGAAAAACAAAAACAGCTAAAGCAAACATTGCACTAAATACCAACATATTAGCGCGTGATTTGCGACTATTTTTGCAAGTTAGATTTTTCTGAACAATATCCTGATCGAAACCATTAAGTGCAATGGTCACAAAAACACCTGCAATAAACTGCTTAAAGAAATTATTAGGCGATCGCCAATCAAACTCCCAAATATTGGCCTTACCCGATTGGATAATCCCTTCGACTACATTATTTAAAGGAGCATCAATTTGTTTAAAAAGGGCAACTATTGTAACAACTACGGCAGTTAATAAAATAGCTGTTTGTAGCGTATCGGACCAAACAACTGTTTTGATACCCGATTTTACTGTATAAAGCCAAATCAACAACAAACAAAAAGCTACCGTTACACTAAAAGGGATCGACAATGGTTCGGAAATAGCCATATGAATTACCAGTGCTGCCAAATACAAACGAAATGCTGCCCCAATTACTTTCGACAAAATAAAAAATCCCGAAGTAGTTAAGTAGCCGCTCTTGCCTGCCTTCTCTTCCAACACCGAATATATCGAAATAATATTTTTACGATAATAGTAGGGCAATAAAAAAAATGCAATCAACACATAACCAACAACATTACCCACAACAAACTGAAAATAATGAAAGCTACTGCTGCCCACTTCGCCGGGTACCGAAATAAATGTTACCCCCGAAAGCGTTGCCCCAACCATGCCAAAAGCCACAACCAGCCATGGCGATTTGCGGTCGCCATTGTAAAACGATGCATTACCGCTTTTACGACCGGCTATCAACGAAATAATCATTAACAATAAAAAGTAACCCAGAAAAATTAGCAGCAACGAAATTGGCTTCATCTTATTCAAAATCGGTATATAACAAGTACTTCTTACGTGTAGCTTTATATTTTGCAAGATCGGCTTGCCAGCTATCCTTTATTTGTTGTTCAGTAAATCCATTGTTAATTTGCTTAAAAAGCATATCGTTTCCGGCCAGCAAATTCATCCAACGTTCACTTTTCCAAAATTCATCGGGGCTATCGAATTGTGCAAAAAAGTTGAGTAAAAAATTTAGAGTAAAGGTTGGCAATTCATCAAGCTTACGCAAATCGGCTCCCGTGCACAACTGGTTCAAAAATAAAGGCGAAGAACTAACACCCTCAATAACCGTTGGCGTAAAACTAATTTCGTTAACAGGGCAACCCGGATATCCAATTACCTGAAAAGGGAAATTGGTTCCGCGCCCGATACTTACATTGCAAGCTTCGAAAAAACATAACGAAGGATAAAGCCTCACCGAAACGTAATTGGGTAAATTTGGTGAGGGTTTTACAGGCAGCTCATATTTTGTTTTATGAGAATACTTTTCAACCGGCACAACACTTAGCTCACATTTTAAACCACCGGCCAACCAACCTTCACCATTAATCATTTGCGCCAACTCGCCAACTGTACAACCATGCACAACAGGAATAGGATGTATGCCAACAAACGAATGAAATTCAGCTTGCAAAACAGGCCCGTCGACATAATCGCCGTTAGGATTTGGACGATCGAGTACCAGCAAGGGCACATTGTTTTCGGCACAAGCCTCCATTAAAAAATGCATGCTGCTTATGTAAGTATAAAAACGGCATCCTACGTCCTGCATATCAAACACAGCCACATCAACATTGGCCATATCGGCCGGGCTTGCTTTCTT
>JAFGAF010000098.1 GCA_016933815.1 Prolixibacteraceae bacterium | reverse complement strand
TGATTTTTGTTTCCGTTACACTTATATAGAACTTTTTTTAAACTATTTCTATCCTTTACCTTGAATTCGGTATTACAAATATACATACAAAATATAGTTCCATGCAATACATAGTAGTATATTTTTTTGCTTTTTTTTAAAATATTTCTCATATTACTGGTTTACTGCATATTACAACTCGAACCTATATTTAGATTCCCCTGAAAACCCCCAATTGATGATTTCATATAAAAAGATACATCAGCACTGCAATCGGAAAAAAGCCAAATGCCTCTCTTATTTCACCCGGGTCTATTTAAAATAAAACTATACTTAACAGATAATTAACTTTATTTTCATACCTGTTTTTTTCCTTTGTAACCGCTCTCTCAACTATCAAGGCTAAATTTGTAAATTAGAACTAAAAACTATTTCCGATATTACCAAAATTAGATTAGTAGTAACTTCAAATTTTATATTTTCCAAAACTTTAAAAATCTATGAAAACACAACTTTTAAGACCAACCTCAAAGGTTCTTTCTGAATTCCGAAAACTATTGACCGTAACACTATTTCTCTTTTTGTTTACAACATTTGCAGTTCATGAGAGTTTTGCCCAGCTAACCACGTCTACCGTTAAAGGCCAGGTAAAATCCAGCAGCGGCGAAACGCTACCCGGCGCAACTGTAGTAATGGCACACATCCCAACCGGAGCCCTGTACGGCACAACAACCAATTCATCAGGGGTTTACAACCTGGCAAACATGAATCCTGGCGGCCCCTACACATTAACCATTTCTTTTGTTGGCTACAACAAATTCGAAAAGACCAATTTATTCCTGACTCTGGGACAAACCCTACAACTAAATGCTGAGCTCGCCGAATCATCGGAAGAACTGAGCGAAGTGTTGGTTATTGCTGGTGTAAGCGGCGTTTTTGATGGAAACACTACCGGTTCAAAAACAACTGTTTCAAACGAGCAAATTGCCACGATCCCTTCTATTAGCCGTGGAATTAGCGACATGGCGCGTTTAACTCCCCAGGCAAAAATCAATAGCTACGGGGGGTTGGAAATTGCCGGACAAAACAGCAAGTACAATTCTTTCACCATTGATGGAGCTGTGCAGAATGATGTTTTTGGTCTGGCTTCAAGTGGAACCAACGGTGGACAAATCGGGATCAACCCAATGAGTATGGACATCATTGACCAAATCACGATTTCGCTTTCGCCTTACGACGTAACCCAAAGCGGGTTTGCAGGTGCAGGTATCGATGCAGTTACCAAAAGTGGGACAAATACATTTAAAGGAACAGCTTATTACTACTTG
>JAFGAF010000097.1 GCA_016933815.1 Prolixibacteraceae bacterium | reverse complement strand
TTGAAATCGGTTTCGGTTGGGCCCTCGGCAACTATTTTATCAATTTCGCGATAAATAATCGACTTAAGATGTTCGGCCTTAGCCGGATCGGTATCGAACGAAATGCGCACATTTCCCTTTGGTGTTGGATATTGCGAAATACTTGAGCCAACGCTAACGCCATAGGTTCCGCCTTCGTCTTCGCGTACTGTTTCGGTGTAGCGCAAATCGAGCACACCACGAAGTACCGACATCGACAACAGGTTTTTAATATTGTAATCGACCTCGCCCTCGTAACGTACATTTACATTGGCTTTGGGAGTTGTAAGCGCCACAGGTATTACCTTATTTGTTTTACCTTCGGGGGCATCAATGTTGTGATCAACCCAGGTTTCTTCGCGGTCGCTGTCGGTTAACGAACCCAAGTATTTCTGGGCCATGTTTTTAACAGTTTCTTCTTCGATGTTACCCACAATAATAAAAGTGAAATCGCCGGCATCGTGCATGCGGTCTTTGTAAATTTTTTGGATATCGCCAAACTTCACTTCTTTCAGAAAATCGACATTCATTGATCTTACCCTTGGGTGGTAATTTGACAAGATAAACGCCAAAGAGTCCTGCATAATTTTTCGCGGATCTTTTTCCATGTTCGCCACATAGGCAATATACCTCGACATTAATGCATTATGAGCTTCTTCGTCGAAACGCGGCTGTTCGAAATAAAGGTAAACCAGTTGCATTAGGGTTTCGAAATCCTTTGGAGTTGACGAACCGCTAAAGCCCTCTGAGATTTCGCTTAATTCGGGCGATAGTGAAAGCTTTTTGCCTGTTAGCATTTTTTGCAAGGTAATGGCATCAAAATCGCCAACGCCATAAGCACCAACAAAAGTTGATGCCATTTCGAGCGAAGGAACATATTGTTTGTCCCACAACGAAGTACCACCCTTGCTGTAAGCTACAATCGACACATTGTCTTTCTCGTAATCGGCAAAACGATAAACCACTTTAACATTGTTGGCTAAAGTCCATTCAACTGCATCGAAAGCATCAATTTTCTTTTCGGCCACAACCTGAGCACCTTTCAAATCTTCATCAATTAACGACGAACCGGCAGCAACATCAACATAAGGTTCAATTTCCATGGCTTCAACCTTTGCAATGATGGCTTTGGCTTCGGCCTCGCTTAAATGTTGAGCATCGGTTGGACCTGTAATAACAATTGTACGGTTATCGGCTTTAATCCATTGTGGCAATCGGGCCGAAATTTCTGCGGCTGTAATTCCCGGTATCACCTGGTTGGCAAATTCGTATTCAAAATCGATACCCGGAGCCGGCTGTTGGGTCAAGAAATGTTCGGCATACTCGGCAGCATATCGGTCGTTGCGAATTTTATCTTTTTCCTTGTACCTGCTTTCGATTTGGGTTAAGTAGTTGGTTTTGGCCCTTTCGAGCTCCGACTCGGTAACCCCAAAGCGCTTAAGCCTTTCGGTTTCAATAAGAATAGCTTCGAGGGCTTTTGCTTCTTCGTTGGTATTGGCGGTTGCACTAATGCTGTAACCATCGTAACCACGCACAAAACCACCTATTCCGGTTGAGCCCGATACAAACGGCGGCGTTCCTTTTTGGAGCAATTCCTGAATGCGCATGCCGCTTATTGAGTTGTACAACGATTTGATGTAGCTATCCCTTATATCGGCCAAAGTTTTCTCTTGGCCGTCTTTATTATCATGAACAATATAAATGCTCACATTCGACTGTGTTGCTTCGTCGTCGGTTGCCAAAGCATAATAGGTTTCGTTGTGATGAGGAATGGTAAATTTGGGCCGCTCGGCAGCATTTTCAATTGCTTTTATTGGTGAAAAAAGTTCAATGACCTTACGTTCAACTTCGTCAACATCAAAATCGCCTACAACAGCAATAGCCTGCAAATCGGTTCGGTACCAATCGTGATAAAACTGACGCAAGACTTTGGGGTCGTGGTAGCGGATAACCGTTGTATCGCCAATAATATCGCGCTCAGCCCACATCGAACCTTTGAACAACACCGGAAACCATTGCTGGCGCATTCGGAACGATGAATTACGGCGGGTACGCCACTCTTCGGTAATTACTCCCCTTTCGAGGTCAATCTCTTCTTCGGTTAGTAGAAGAAAGTCGGACCAATCATGCAAAACAAGCAGGCAGGTATCGAGTAGTCCTTCGCGCTTAATGGGCACGTCGCTCAAGTTGTAAACCGTTTCGTTAAATGCAGTATAAGCATTTATGTTTCGTCCAAAGGCCACGCCATGTTTTTCGAGGGTATTCAATACACCTTTACCCGGAAAATTTTGGGTGCCATTAAAAGCCATGTGTTCGAGAAAGTGGGCTAACCCGTTTTGATTATCGTTCTCGAGCAGGGCTCCTACATTTTGAATAATATAAAAACTTGCACGCTCTTTGGGTTCCTGATTGTGCTTAATGTAGTATGTCATTCCATTTTCGAGTACACCACGACGCAGTGTTGGATCGAGGGGAACAGCTTGATTTAAATCGGCTTGCGCGAAGCCAAATTTAAATGTGATGGCCATTAACAAAGCAGCCAATAAAATAAATAGTTTACTCATTTTGTAATGCTTTAATTTATGTTAGCTTTCAAAAATACAATTATTGATTAATAAACATTTGTAAGTGAAAAATGGTTTTTGTTACAATTTTGACAAAAAAAAGGCTGCCAAATTTTTGGCAGCCCACACAAATAGCTAACAATGTGCTAATTGTATTTTTTTTCACCAATAACATTTCCCTTTTCATCCCAACGCTTCCAAACGCCGGTTTTTTCTCCATTTTTATATGTCATCTCAACACGTAAGGTTCCGTTTTCGTCCCAAATTTTCCAGGTACTGTCTTTCTTCCCGTTAACATAATATGCTTCGGCAAGTTTCACTCCCTGTTCGCTGTAAGTTAACCAGTTTCCATGCATTTGATTTTGCTTGTACGAACGAACTTCATTCAACTGCCCATTATCGAAGAATATTTTAATCACCCCATCTTTCATCCCTTCGTTCAAGGGCATTTCAACCTTTAACTGAAAATTATCGTGATAGCTTTTATAAACGCCCGAATAAGGTGTAGAATCGGCATAATACAAGCCTTCGTGCTCTTGAATGTATTGTGAGTTGGCAGTAAAGCCAAATGCTACAAGCAATGTAAGTATTAGTACTAATGTTTTCATGATAACCTCCTCTTTAATCTGTTTCTAATGTTAACGCAAAGTTAAGCATTAGGTTTTTGAATTAACAAATATTTAACGTTAAGTTTTTAGGTTCAAATGAAAACTTAACATTGAAAAAGAGTCTAACATCTAGTTATAAGTCAATTAGCAAACAACACTGAAAAATCTCAAATATTAAGTAATTACAAACTAACGATGCTCCTTCCCCATTTTACGAGCTACCAGACTAATATAAAACAATTGAAACGCATGAAAGATCATTATGGGCACTAAAAACAAGCTTCCTGTACTTGAGCCTGCAAAAAGCACAGCTGCCATTACCGAACCATGTACCAACGACTTTTTTGAGCCGCAAAAAACAACGGTAATCTGTTCCTCGCGATTAAACTTCAAAAGGCGCGATATTGCAAACGACAATTTATAAACGGTAAAGAACAGGGCAATTACAGCACCCGAGAGGAGCAAAAGAGTCCAGTTGGGTATTGTTTGAAAAATACCGTCGATAAACGAGTTGCTGAAACTGCGGTAAACAATTAAAAGGATCACGCTTTTATCGAAAATTGTCAGGTACTTGCGATTATGGTTGGCCCATTTCCCCCAAAAACGATGCAACAATAACCCGGCAATAAATGGTACAAGAATTTGAATAATCAGATCGATAATAATAGCGCCAAAATTCATTTGTTGGTTGGCTTTGGCAAAAAAAAGTGCCATCCAAAGCGGAGTGAGCACTATGCCAATCATGCCCGAAATGCCGGCATTGAATATTGCCCCCGGCACATTTCCCTTAGCTATTGAAACCATTACCACCGAAGAAGAAACAGTGCCCGGCAACACCGAAAGGAAAAAAACTGCCAGCCATAAATTAAAATACTCCGAACGAACAAAAAAAGGATAAAACAACAACACAATTACCGGAAAGAGTAAAAAAGTAATGGCTTGAACCGTTATGTGCATGCGCCAGTTTTTGAGGTCGTTAAGTAATTTTTCGGGGCTGAGTTTCAAACCATAAAAGAAAAACAGAAGCATAATCCCATACTTACCAACTTGCTTAAGTTCAATCAACTGACCATCGGCACCAATACCCGGTACCAACCAAGCCAAACCAATCATACACAATATGCCTGCAATGAACCAGTCGGGCAAGTAAGGTTTTATTTTCTTTCCTAATCGTTGCATTTTCAAATAAATTATTGCGTAAAATTATCAATAATCGCTTAAAGTCTGCAATTCATAATCAGAAACAAAAAAATCACACACAACACCAAAAAATATTTAACTTGCGAAACTTAACACAAAACAATAATCTGACTATGCATAAAATTGGGGTAATAGGTGCCGGCATGATTGCCGAACAGCACATTCAGGCAATAGCAAAAACGGCAAACCTTGAAGTTATTTGGCTGGCAGCTGCCACACAAACATCGGTTGAAAAAATTGGCAATCAATACAATATACCAAACCGAACCACCAATTACCAAACCATATTAAACGATAAGCAGGTAGATGCAGTAATCATTACCACACCGCCCAACTTACATCGCGAAATGTTCGAAGCGAGCATTAAAGCAGGCAAACATGTACTGCTTGAGAAACCGGCAGCCATGACCCTCAGCGAAATTGATGCTATGATTGAGCTTAGCAAACAACACCCCGAACTGTTGGTTTGCGATTGCTCGGCACGGCACTCGCGGCTTATCCCTAAATTCAAAAAAGTAAAAGAGATTATCGACTCGGGCGAGCTGGGCGAGATATACCACATACACCACAATGCCGTGAACCGTTACAACCGTCCGGGCATTGAATACCACCCAAAAGCAAAATGGTTCATTAACAAAGCCATCGCCGGCGGAGGTCCAATGTTCGATTGGGGAGTGTACGACCTTTCGTTCCACTTGGGCATTTTGGGTGATGAACCCGAAGTTAAAAGCATTAAACACGTATCGTTAAAAAGCGGACTCGACAATGTTGACATGGGCGATAATATTTACGATGTAGAAGATATGTTTGTTGCCATGCTGGAACTTAACAATGGAATAAGCTACTATTGGGAACGGGCAGGCCACGCAAACATGAGCGCGCCAAACGAAACACGGATTTATGGCACCAAGGGAGGCATTAAACTTGCATTTTGCTCATGGGACTCACCAACAATTACCATCTATCGCGAAAATAATTTTGAAGAAACCATTGAACTCGACTACTCGGCTCAAGACGACGGGCTGGCACTTATACAACATTTTGCTGATGTGCTCGATGGCAAAACAAAACCGGCCATGCCACTTGAACTGGCACGTAAGCACCTCGATATTATTTACCGCTGTTACGATGCGGCAACGAAATAAACTAATTTTAAGTTTAAAACCAGACAATACACATAAAAAAATAAACCGACAACTAGTGCCGGTTTATTAATGATAATACTAATTCTAACTGATCTAATGAAACCTAGTAACCCGGGTTTTGATATGCTTGTTTTTCTTCATCGGTCATTTCCATACCATCCAACTGGCCTTGCGGAATTGGACGTAAGTATAAATAAGGTTCAATGCTTCGTTTAACTGTCGCAGGTGTATGATCGCCGTAATTACTTCCACAAATTTCGTAAGTAGAAGCAATTTCAGCCCATTTTTGTGTACGCACTAAGTCGAACCAACGGTAACCCTCGGCATAATACTCGCGTGAACGCTCGGCAAGAATGTAGTCGATATCGATATTTGCGGGAGTTGCAGCAACCATTTCAGCACTGTTGTCAACCTCTTTTGCAGTATTGCCATTGTTATCGAAGCGCCATTTTCCGGCACGTGCACGTATTACATTGATTAACTCACGTGCACTTTTTCCGGCTTGCGTTGTTGCTCCATTAACTGCCGCTTCGGCAGCTACAAAATAGAATTCAGAAAACTTAGCAACATTGAACGGACGCGTACTGGCACCATTGGGGCTACCCAAACCACCTGCATTATCGGTACGATAAGTTCCAAGTTTCCATAAACCAGGATAAACAACCCGGCTTATTCCGCTAGGAGCAATTACATAATCAGACCTTCCGGGCAATTCACCTGCACCAATATTACTGCCGCCAGCTCCCGAAGGATATGCAATTGGAGTTTCAGGCTCTTCATCAAGAAAAGTCAAAACAGCATCGCCGGGAGCTATGGGCAAACCATTGGCATTGTTTAGTGTAGGAGTATTATTTCCACCTTTATCCCAGTTTCCACGATAAACGGTTGTAAACGTACCGTCGTAGCGCGAATCGTAGGTTTTGTCGGCAAAAGTGTTGGTTATTGCTCCAATTGTAGGGCACATGCGTGTCCATGGCCGTCCAAGATGCTGTTCGGCTTCGCGAACTACTGAACTGACACTACTGCTTCTGATAACTGTATAGTTCCAGGTCATCATCCAAACAGCAAAATTATCCTGATTACCACCGCCGCTGTAAGTAAGGCTGGCACCATTATAAAACTCACTTTCTTCAGTTCTGTCGGCATACAAAAGAATTTCATTGTTACGATCATTCGAACCTAAATGAATATCGTAGTAAGTAGGTTGCAAACCAAATGGCCCGGGGTTTTCGATACCGGTAATGGCCACATCGTATGCTTGTTGGTAATAATAATTGGCATCGTGCCCATCGGGATCAACCCTGGCTGTTTCGGGATAAGTTGGAATATTATTTGGATTTTCGAGCCACCATGCGTAAGTGAGGTAGGCTTTAGATAAATATAAACGTGCAAGGGTTTTGGTAACGCCACCGGTTACACGCCCAGTTTCGGGCAAATCGTTTATTGCAATTAACAGGTCAGGAAATATCGCTTTAGTATAAACCTCGGGCACCGTATTGCGAACCGAAGTACGGTTGGTAGATGAGTTAAATTTTAATTCACCCGCACCCAAATCGAGCGGTACACCACCAAAAGTCTGTACAAGTAAAAAATAGTCGAAAGCCCTGAAAAACCTGGCTTCGGCAATAAGCGCATCAGAAATGGTTCCAACCTCAACTGCATTTTCGATAATACCACTTGCAGTATTGATATTTGAAAAAGCATTGCTCCATAACACACCGGTATTGTTTGTTTCGGGCGTGATATTGCCTTGTCCCGAAATATCGTGTGTTTTAAAGTTTTGATCGGCACTTTGGGCATAAGTTGCTTCATCGGTTCCGGTAAGGCACGAGTTAAAATAATAACCGTTACCATAAAAATAACGCATATGTGCATACAACGACGTTAAGCCACCATAAACCCCGTTCTCTGTCTTAAAAAAGTCAGGGGTATAAATACTGCGGGGTTGCTCTTCCAAAATATCGGAGCACGACACCATAAAAATGGTAAGCACCAACGCTCCAATAAAAGTTTTTATTTTATATTGTTTCATAGCTTTAGAATTAAAAAGTTAAGTTAATACCAACCTGAAAGTTTTTGGTTGAAGGAGTTGTGGTACCAATAGTCAACAACCTTCTCAAATTGTAACTCATTGGCACAGCTGCATTTTCGTTCCCATACGAATTGGTTTCAGGATCCATACCCGATTCTTTGTGGTAGGGCGAAAACATTACCAATGGATTTTGCACTGTGCAATAAACTCGCATTTTTTCGATGTTGGCATTTTTTAACCAACTCATATTATGAAAGTTGTAACCAAGATTAATTGACCGGATTTTAAGGTACGATGCATCAAAATACCCTAAAGTAGAACTGTATTTTGGATTATCGCCACTTTGAACCGAAGCAGGATTCGGATATTTTGCATCGGTATTTTCGGGTGTCCAGTAGTCAATCTTCACGTTGTTCCTACGACCACTGTGAAGGTTCAAATAACTACTTGAGGAATACAGATTGCTTATAAGAATACCACCATATTTGAATGCCCCAATAATGTTCAAATCAAAGCCTTTATATGAAAAACGTGTATTAAAGCCGCCTTGAAATTTTGGATCGACACTCATAATCTGGCGGTCATCAGCACCAATTTGCCTTACAGGCGTACCATCTTCGTTGTACTCTCCATCGTATTTTACTTTTATCATTCCAATACGATTGTCGCCACCGGGCTCTAAAATATCCATGTAGGGATCACCTTCTTGCCAAAGACCGATTTTTTCGTAATCGTAAATAACATTAATGGGGTGACCAACAAACCACCAGTTACTTTCATCTTGCTCTTGTCCCGAGGCTAACGCTACAAGCTCGTTTCGGTTTGCATACCAGTTGATGCCTGCTTCCCACGAAAAACCATCTCTGTTATCGACAATTAAACCGTTAAGTGTTAGCTCTAAACCTTTGTTTTGAGTTTCGCCAATATTGCCGGTATAACTGCTAACACCCGATGTGTTTGGAAGGTTTACGTTAAGCAAAATATCCTTTGTATTGGTAATATAATACTCAACAGTACCCGAAAGACGATGCTTCCACAATGCAAAGTCTAAACCATAATTATAAGTTTCGGAGTACTCCCAACCAAGGTTTGAATTAGGCAGTGTTGAAACATAAAAACCTGTACTAAACTCGCTTCCAAAATTATAGGGTCTGGTATTTAAACGTCCTAAAGTAGCATAAGGTGAAACAGCCTGATTTGAAGTTTGACCGTAACCCACACGAAGTTTCAATAAATCGATGGCTTTCAGATCGTCCATAAACGACTCGTTGGAGATGTTCCAACCTGCCGATACAGCGGGGTAAGTGTGCCATTTGTGTCCTTCGGCCAAACGAGAAGAGGCATCGGAACGAATGGTCGCAGTTAACATGTACCGATCGTCGAACGAGTACATTGCCCTTCCCATCCACGAGATTAAGCCACTAACCTGATAGTCTTGGTCACTTGGATTTACAGTAATTTCACCTGCAGCATGGCCAAGGTTATAAAACTGGAAAGCCTCGTTGGGAATGTCTTTTGCAGAAACTTGCGATTTATTGTATTTATTCTGTTCTGCTGAGTACAAACCAACCACATTCAATCGATGTTTATCGGCAAATTCTTTATCGTAACTTAAAATGTTTTCAACAACCCAATT
>JAFGAF010000096.1 GCA_016933815.1 Prolixibacteraceae bacterium | reverse complement strand
CAAGAATTTCAAGATGAGCTCGATGCTGAAACCATTTACAATATTCTTGAACAGGAAATTGTGCCGGCTTATTACAACAAAAATAAAAAAGGAGTATCGTCGAACTGGGCAAGTTATGTTAAAAATACTATTTCGCAGGTAGCTCCTAATTTTACCATGCGCAGGCAGTTGAACGATTATGTTGATCGTTTTTATTTGCCACAAACCGAGCGATATGCTCTGCTGCGCAACGACGATTATAAATTGGCTACCGAAGTTGCTCAATGGAAATCGAAAATTGCCGAAAGGTGGAACGGTATTCATAAGGTGGATGCAAATATTGAAGACGGCCTGAGCAATACATACAAAATTGGCGAATCGCACCCGGCTAAAGTGCAGTTAAACCTTAACGGGCTCGATGCTTCGGAGGTGGGTGTTGAAATTGTTATTGTTGAAAAGCACGACGATAAAGATACTTTTGTTGAAAGTCACGAGTTTAAAGTTGAGAAATTTGAAAATGGGATCGCTACTTATGCGCTCAATTTAACTTTGATGGATCCGGGCAGCTACAGTTACAGTGTGCGCGTGTTCCCCAAAAATAAATTGTTACCCCATCGTTTCGACTTCAAATTATTGCATTGGATTTAGTATTTATAAATGATAATAAAAAAAGATCGATTTTAAATCGATCTTTTTTTTTGCTATTCGTCAATAAACAATCTTTTGCTTGAGAATTCGGGGTCGCAGGTAAGATTTACTCGCAACTTGCGTAAGCCGGCTTCGTCGCCGGGGGTAGGGATGTGTGTGGTGTGTACCTCGCAACCTCGAAGCTGTTTGAGACTTTCGAGTGCCATTTGCGCTGCTGGGTTCGAAAGGGCACTAATGGACAATACAATAAGTGTTTCTTCAACATCGAGACTGGTAACCTTTGCTTTCAGGATGTTCTTTTTGAGGTGGGTAACCGAGTCGATTATGCTTTTAGGTAAAAGGAACAAGTTGTCGGGTAAACCGGTGAGGTATTTTGTTGCATTCAATATCAGGCTCGATGAGGCGTGTAACAAGGGTGAATTTTTCCCTGTAATAATGGTGCCATCTTTTAACTCTATTGCCGATCCGCTGAAAATGCCTTTGTTGCCTTTGCCGCAAAGTTCGGCATCGGCGGCTGCCTTGCGAGCCGGTTCTACTACATTGCGGTCTTCGGGTTTTGCACCTACTTTGTTCATTATATTGCTGGCATGTTCGAGCGAATCTTTTTCCGACAACCCCATAGCAAATTCAACTTTGCACCTCAGGTAACGCCTTATGATTTCTTGTTGCGAAGCTTCGGAAATAATATTGTCGTTAATAATACCGCTACTAATGCGGTTAACGCCCATGTCGGTAGGCGACTGGTACATCGATTTGCCTCCTGTAATTTTTTCCAGGATGCGTTTTAGTAAGTTAAAGGCTTCAATGTCGCGGTTGTAGTTTACAACCTCGGTGCCATAAGTTTCGAGGTGGTGCGAGTCAATCAGTACTTCGTCTTTCAAATCAACGGTAGCTGCTTCGTAGGCAATGTTTACTTTATGATCGATGGGGAGATCCCAAATAGGAAAGGTTTCGAATTTTGCATATCCGGCTGGCACCCCTCTTTTGTGTTCGTGGTAGAGGTTGCAAAGGCAGGTTGCCAGTTTTCCGCTTCCGGGTCCGGGCCCGGTAACAATAACAATTGGTTTGGTAGTTTTAATGTATTGGTTAGCTCCGTACCCCAAGTCACTTACAATTAAATCAACATCGGTTGGATAGCCCTTGGTGGGGTAGTGCAAGTAAACCTTTATGCCCCTCATTTCGAGCTTGTTTTTAAAGGCTGTTGCTGCAGGCTGATGCTGGTACCGAGTTATTACAACGGCAGTTACTTCAATGTCCCAGCTGTAAAAATCATCAATTGTTTTTAGTGCATCGGCATCGTAGGTAATGCCAAAGTCGGCTCTTATTTTGTTGCGTTCAATATCGCCTGCATGTATGCAAAGTATTACATCGGTTTTGTCTTTTAGTTGTTGCAAGAGCCTCATTTTCACGTTCGGATCGAAACCGGGAAGTACCCTTGCTGCATGGTAGTCGTATAAAATTTTGCCGCCAAATTCGATATACAGTTTATCGTTAAATTGGCTTACCCTTTCAAGTATAGCCGATGTTTGTTCGTTGAGGTATTTTTCGTTATCAAATCCAATTCGGTTGATATCTTCCATTTTCACAGGTTTTTATTGGTCTAATTAATATCGATCCTGTTTATTCTGAAAAGTAGAATAAAATACAACAGGTTCGAATGAATTATATTGAATTTGCAGCAAAGCTATTATTGTTTGCCGACAAAAATGACATCATTACAATAAATTTTTGAATAGTTTTTAACTGTTTTTTATTTTGAACGGAATGGAATACTCGATGCCAAAATTAGGTAGCACGTTTGATTCAATAATTTTATCGTGAAAATGAGGGCCGTAAATTAGCCCAACCCTGAAGGCAAGAGCCGAGTAGTTTCTAAACCGATGGCTGATCCCTAGACCACCACCTAAACCAATAATAAATTCTTTTTGTCCGAAAATTTTGTAGTTGTCTAATAAGCCAAAGTTTAAATCAATGCCGGTGGGCTTGCTAGTTTTAGTAATTCTGTAGCTTGCAAATAAGTTGTATGAAAAAAGTTCGAGCCCCAAAATGCAGAACCCTGCCGATGTTTTTAACGAAAGGCGTTCGTTTAATGGTTTTTCGATGCCAATTTTTAAAGCCGGTGCAAAACCATCAACAGCACTGTAGAACCGCAATTCGTTTTGCGAATAGCAAGTAGCTATGCAGATAATTGCTACAAAAAATACAATCAAGGTTTTTATCGTTCGCATAGCCATTATCGTTAATTGTTATAACGATAAAGTTATTGTAAACAAAAATAAGTTCAAAGCTTATTGTCGTTCTTTTTTCGATTTTTTTAAAGCTCCGCCCAGAACAATCCCTGCCGAAATTATTACCAGATTTTTAATAATGTATTGTCCTTCGAGTGTAGGGGCATATGGAACATGGGTGAAAACCTCGTTGGTGAAAAGAAAAACCGGTGCAAAAGTGCCGGCCATTTGTAAAAATAGCAGCAAGAGTGTTTCGCGCATAAACAAACCGCTTATCAGTCCGAGCCCTATTAATACCTCCCAAACTGCCAGGCTGTTAATAATTATGCTTTCCGACAGTAATCCAAAGCTAAGCATGTCGATTGTTCTGATTGCCAGTTCTTGTGCCGGACTAAGCCCCGGAAAGAATTTCAAAAATCCAAACCAAACAAAAACGATACCTGTTGAAATGCGCAACAGTAGCAATCCGTGACGTTGCATCCAAGTAACAATTATAGGGTCGATTTTTTTAAAAGCCTTACCCCTGAATACCGATTGAATTGTATTTTGTTTCATTATTTATTTTTTTGATGAAAGCCAATAAACATTCAATTTGCCTTAAAAGTTTGCCTCGTATTGGTGTTTTAATACCAAGTTAACATTGAAAAAAAGGCTGCCCATTTTCTGAGCAGCCTTTATTGTAAGGTTTGTTTGTTGTTACTTAATGTCCTTATGGTATTCTTGCAACGATTTTACAATGTAATTTCCGTTGAGGCGTTCTTTAATGCCTGCGGTTGCTGCAAGAGCGGCCGATGTTGTGGTAATGTACGGGATGTTGTATTTAATGGCATTTTTGCGAATGTACGAATCGTCGTATTCGCTTTGTTTACCGGCCGGGGTGTTAATTACCAGCGCGATTTCGCCATTTTTAATTGCATCGACAATGTTGGGGCGGCCTTGGTGCACTTTTTTAATGCTTGCGGCTTCAATACCATTTTGAGCAAGAAAGTTAGCCGTACCTCCGGTTGCAGTAATCCTGAAACCCATATTGATGAAGTTTTTGGCTGTTTCGATAATTTTATCTTTGTCGCGGTCGGCAATGGTTATCAGCACATTACCCGAAGTGGGCAAAATTGCTTTTGTTGCTTCCTGCGATTTGAAAAATGCCATGCCATAGTTCGAAGCCATTCCCAACACTTCGCCGGTCGATCGCATTTCGGGTCCCAAAACCGGATCAACATCGGGGAACATGTTAAACGGAAAAACAGCTTCTTTAACACCGAAGTGTTTGATTTCTTTCTTTTTCAGATCGAAATCGGCCAGCTTTTTGCCCAGCATTATTTCTGTGGCAATTTTGGCCATTGGTATGTTGCATATTTTTGAAACCAGCGGTACGGTACGCGATGCCCTTGGGTTAGCTTCGAGTATGTAAACTACATCTTTATAAATGGCATATTGAATGTTCATTAAACCTACCACATTCATTTCAATGGCAATGCGGCGTGTATATTCTTCAATGGTTTCAATTTGTTCTTCGGTAATAACTACAGGTGGAATAACGCAGGCTGAGTCGCCCGAGTGTATGCCCGCATATTCAATGTGTTGCATTACTGCCGGAACAAAAGCATTTTTGCCGTCGGAAATTGCATCGGCTTCGGCTTCGATGGCGTCTTCCAAAAACATATCGATGAGCAAAGGCCTGTCGGGCGAAACCTGATCGATTGCAGCTGCAACGTATTGTTTGAGCATTTCCTCATCGAGCACTATTTTCATGCCACGGCCACCTAAAACGAACGAGGGGCGCACCATAAGCGGATAGCCAATTTCGGCTGCAATAGCCAAGGCTTCGGCTTCGGTACTGGTCATTCCCGATTTGGGCTGAGGTATGTTCAGCTTTTCCATAATTTTTCTGAATTGGTCGCGATCTTCGGCCAAGTCGATTGTTTCGGGGCTGGTGCCAATAATGTTAACCCCGTTTTTCTGAAGTTCGGCTGCTATGTTAAGCGGTGTTTGCCCGCCAAATTGGCAAATTACTCCGTGAGGTTTTTCTTTTTTGTAAATGCTCAAAACATCTTCAACGGTAAGTGGTTCAAAGTAGAGCTTATCCGAAGTGTCGTAATCGGTCGAAACTGTTTCGGGGTTGCAGTTTACCATAATCGATTCGAGGCCGGTGTCGCGTATGGCAAATGCAGCATGTACACAACAGTAGTCAAATTCGATACCTTGCCCTATTCGGTTTGGTCCGCCACCAAGTACCATAATTTTTTTACGGTTGTCGGTTGCAACCTGGTCGGGAGCATTGTAGGTTGAATAATAGTAGGCAGCATCGTTAACGCCGCTAACCGGAACGGGTTCCCAAGCTTCTTCAATGCCAAGCGATATGCGTTGTTTGCGAATGTTATCTTCGGGCTTTTCAAGTATCTTAGCCAGGTATTTATCGGCAAAGCCATCGAGTTTTGCTTTTCGCAACAATTCGTCGGGTAAAGCTTGCCCTTTGTATTTTAGTATTTCTTCTTCGAGCTCAACAAGCTCTTTCATTTGCTCTATAAACCATGCTTTTATGTAGGTTTTTTCATGCAAATCATTAATGCTTGCACCTTTTCGAAGTGCCTCGTACATAATGAATTGTCGTTCGCTTGAAGCATGGTTGAGCATGAGCATTAATTCGTCGAGCGATTTTTTGTTGAAATCTTTTGCAAAACCTAAACCGTGCCGGCCAGTTTCAAGCGAGCGAATCGATTTTTGAAGGGCTTCTTTGTAATTTTTTCCAATACTCATTACCTCGCCAACGGCTTGCATTTGTGTGCCAAGCTTATCTTTTAAACCTTCGAATTTTTCGAAAGCCCATTTTGCAAATTTTACTACAACGTAGTCGCCCCAAGGCGTATATTTCTCAAGCGAACCCTCGCGCCAGTAGGGCAGTTCGTCGAGGGTGAGCCCGCCGGCCAACAATGCCGAAACAAATGCAATTGGAAAACCGGTTGCTTTCGATGCCAAAGCCGATGAACGCGAAGTGCGCGGATTAATTTCGATAACCACTATGCGGCCGGTTTGGGGATCGTGAGCAAACTGCACGTTGGTGCCGCCAATAACGCCAATATCTTCAACAATTCGGTATGAGTAGTCTTGTAGTTTTTTCTGAAGTTCAGCCGAAATGGTAAGCATTGGAGCGGTACAAAACGAATCGCCGGTGTGTACCCCAATGGCATCAACATTTTCGATAAAGCAAACAGTAATCATTTGGTTTTTTGAGTCGCGAACCACTTCAAGCTCAAGTTCTTCCCAGCCTAAAACCGATTCCTCTACCAATATTTGATTAACCATACTTGCAGCAATTCCCCGAGCAGCAATAATGCGCAATTCTTCGAGGTTATATACCAAGCCGCCACCGGTTCCTCCCATTGTATAGGCAGGCCTGATAACTACCGGATAACCAAGTTCATCGGCAATAGTTTCGGCTTCTTCAACCGTGTTAACTGCCTTGCTGCGGGGCATGTCGATGCCTAAACGTTGCATCGAATTTTTAAACTCGGTGCGGTCTTCGCCCTTTTCGATTGCCTTAAGGTTTACGCCAATAACTTTTACGTTGTATTTATCGAGAATTCCCTTGTTAGCCAATAAAAGTGAAAGGTTTAACGCCGTTTGCCCGCCAAGGTTGGGCAACAATGCATCGGGGCGTTCTTTTTTAATAATTTCGGTAAGGGCATACTCATTTAAAGGCTCAATGTAGGTGTAGTCGGCCATTTCGGGATCCGTCATTATGGTTGCCGGATTTGAGTTTACCAACACTATTTCGTATCCAAGCGAACGTAAAGCTTTGCAGGCTTGTGTGCCTGAGTAGTCAAATTCGCAGGCTTGTCCTATCACAATCGGTCCCGAACCGATAATCAATACTTTTTTGATATCTTCCCGTTTAGGCATAAAATTTCTGATTATTTGGTATTATTTTGAAAAAAAAAACTCTAAAACGGGTGTAATGATAGTAAAAATTGCACTTTTAAGTGCAAAATCATCGGGTAATTACGTTTTTTACTGAAAAAATCGATTATTGATTGTCGTGGTAATGCGATGTTGTGTTGAAGTAAAGATTAATGCGTTCGACCAATGCTTTTGCGTGTATAGGTTTAATAATGTAGTCGTCCATACCGGCTTCGATACATTTGATTCTTTGTTCCCTGAACATGTTTGAGGTTATTGCAAAAATTGGGGTGTGTTTTCCGTTTTGCATTTCACGTATTTGCTTGGTTGTTTCAATGCCGTCGAGTTCGGGCATGTGTACATCCATAATAATTAAGTCGTAAATGTTTTCGCGGCATTTGTTAATGGCCGAAAAACCATTACTGGCAAAATCTATATCGAAATAACCTTCGAGGTTATATTTCAAAAGTAATCTGTTTCCTGCATTGTCGTCAACAACCAGAATTTTTCTTTTGGCTATCATTTTTTTTACTGAATTTTCTGATCTGTTTTCTCCGTTAGCAAATGTACATACTTAATTATTAAATGTAAATAGATGTTGCTTCTTTTCACCGAAAGAAATCATATTTTTGCCACGTCGAATCCGACAATGAATAAGTGAAAAGGTTTAATGTAAAATGCAAGCAATATGAGCGACGATAAAAAAATCATTTTTTCGATGTACAAGGTGAGTAAGGCTTACTCACAACAAAAACAGGTAATTAAAGATATTTCCCTGTCATTTTTTTTAGGTGCAAAAATTGGCATTATCGGTTTAAACGGTTCGGGTAAATCAACTTTGTTGAAAATAATTGCCGGTGTAGAAAAATCGTACAATGGTGAGGTGGTTTTCTCACCGGGTTATTCGGTAGGATATCTCGAACAGGAGCCACAACTCGATAATTCAAAAACTGTACGCGAAATTGTACAGGAAGGTGTTCAGGAAGTGATTGACGTGCTGAACGAATACGAACAGATTAACAAAAGTTACGAATTGCCGGAGGTTTACGAAGATGCCGATAAAATGGATAAGCTGATGAACCGGCAGGCCGAATTACAGGAAATTATTGATCAAACCGATGCATGGAACATCGATAATAAATTGGAGCGTGCCATGGAAGCGCTCCGTTGCCCCGATGCCGATGAAAAGGTTGCTGTGCTTTCGGGTGGCGAACGCCGTAGGGTTGCGCTGTGCCGTTTGTTGCTTAAACAGCCAAATATCCTGCTGCTCGATGAACCTACCAACCACCTCGATGCCGAATCGGTGCAATGGCTCGAAATGCACCTGCAGCAGTATGCCGGTACGGTAATTTGCATTACGCACGACCGTTATTTCCTCGATAATGTTGCCGGGTGGATACTTGAACTCGACCGTGGCGAAGGCATTCCCTGGAAGGGCAATTATTCTTCGTGGCTCGAGCAAAAATCTAAACGACTCGAACAGGAAGAAAAGGGAGTGTCGAAACGCCGGAAAACCCTTGAGCGTGAGCTGGAATGGGTGCGCATGGCTCCCAAAGCCCGTCAGGCTAAATCAAAAGCGCGCTTAAATGCATACGAATCGTTGATGAACGAAGACATTAAAGAACGCGAACAAAAATTGGAAATTTTCATTCCAAACGGGCCTCGGCTTGGCGATCATGTAATTGAGGCACATGGCGTTTCAAAAGCTTTTGGCGAAAAACTACTTTTCGAAGATCTTGAGTTTACTTTGCCTCCAAACGGAATAGTGGGGGTTATTGGACCTAACGGTGCCGGTAAAACCACCCTTTTCAGAATGATTATGGAAATGGAAAAACCCGATAAGGGTACGTTTTCGGTTGGCGATACCGTTGTGATTGGTTATGCCGATCAGACCCACACCGAAATCGATCCCGAAAAATCGGTTTATCAGGTTATATCGGGTGGCAATGATGAGATTATGGTTGGCGGACGTATGCTTAATGCAAGGGCTTATGTTTCGAAATTCAATTTTGGTGGTACCGATCAGGAGAAAAAATGCGGTGTGCTTTCGGGCGGAGAACGCAACCGACTGCATTTGGCACTTACTCTAAAATCGGGTGCCAACGTGCTTTTGCTCGATGAGCCAACCAACGATATCGATGTAAACACTTTGCGTGCGCTTGAAGAAGGCCTCGAGAATTTTGCAGGTTGTGCTGTGGTAATATCGCACGACCGTTGGTTTCTCGACCGTATTGCTACGCATATTTTGGCTTTTGAGGGCGATTCGCAAGTGAAATTCTTCGAAGGCTCGTTTACCGACTATGAAGAAAATAAAAAGAAACGTTTGGGCGATATTACTCCTAAAAAATTCAAATACAAGAAATTGATGGCCTAGTATTGCCATTTGTTAATGTTATTAATTGCTAAACATTAAGCCATTGCTCTTGTTTAAAACTTAAAAAATTTTCATAAGCTGTATTTTTGCACCATGGAATTGGTTTTACTACTCATATTGGCATTGGGTTTATTAATTGCCTTGTTTGTTTTGATAAGGGCAAACAGGAAAAAGCCGGGCGAGCCTAAAGTTGAAGAAGTGCCTGCAACACCTGCAAGCGATTGCTGTGGCGCTCACGAAGTTTGTGAATATGATTTAATTAAGATGGACGAAAAACGTATCGATTATTACGAAGATGAAGAACTTGATGCGTTTAAAAATATTAACGAAGATGCTTATACCGATAAACAAATTGATCAGTTCAGGGAGGTTTTATATACTCTCAAAACCGACGAGATCAGGTATTGGCTGCTAAGTATCGAACGGAGGAATATTCAGCTGCCCTTGCCTTTGCGCGACGAAGCCCGAATGCTGATGGCCGAAGCTTAGTTTTTTGTTGCCAAAATTGCTGCGTATATTTGCCCGGCATATACAACACCTGTTACTTTGAAATTGTAATTTGTTAGGATTGAATAAATAACCAAAAAAATAAAGAAAAATGATTAATCACGTAGTTTTGTTTAAATTGAAGCAGTTTGCTTCGACAAGCGACAAACAACAAGCGCTCGATAAATTCGAAGCCATGTTGTTAAACCTGCAAAATCATATTCCTCAGCTCAAACACATCGAAGTGGGTAAACACCATAAAATCGACTCTCCATCGTACGATCTGTGCTTGATCTCGTATTTCGATTCAATTGAAGATTTGAATATTTATCAGGTTCATCCCGAGCATGTTAAAGTTGTCGATTACGTGAAGCAAATTACGATTGAAAGGGCTGCAGTCGATTTCGAATTCTAATTGTAATATTTTTTAAAAATGAATTTATATCCTTTAAAGTTTAAGCCCATTTTTAAAGAACGCATTTGGGGTGGCAATAAATTGGAAAGCTGTTTTGGGAAAAACCTGAGCGGTAAAACAAATATTGGTGAAAGCTGGGAATTATCGGCTGTTGAAGGCGATGTGTCGGTGGTTGAAAATGGCCCGCTGGCAGGTAATAGCCTACAAGAACTCATCGAGATTTACATGGACGAAATTGTTGGGGGTAAGGTTTACGAACAGTTTGGAAACGAGTTTCCTTTGCTTATAAAATTTATCGATGCCAACGATGATCTTTCGATTCAGGTACACCCCGACGATACCAAAGCAAAAGAGCGTCATGGCGCATTTGGTAAAACCGAAATGTGGATAGCTCTCGACGATTCATCTAATCCGAAACTTATTAGTGGCTTTAATCAAGATACCAATAAAGAAACTTTTCTTGAAAAGTTAAACGATGGTACACTTACCGAGCTTTTCAACTACGAGCAAGTGCAAAAAGGCGATGTGTTTTTTGTGCCTGCCGGAAGGGTACATGCCATTTGTTCGGGTAACCTGATTGCCGAAATTCAGCAAACTTCGGATGTTACATATCGAATTTACGATTACGACCGTAAAGATAAGGATGGAAATGGACGCGAACTTCACCTCGATTTATCGCTCGATGTAATTGATTTTTCAAAAGTTAAACAGGCTAAAACAACTTACCAACCCACATTGAATAAACCAGTGCAGTTGGTTTCGTGCAAGTATTTTACAACCAATATTTTGCATGTCGATCAAAAATTCGATCGGGATTATTACCCTTTCGATAGCTTTGTGATAATTATTTGTACCGAAGGAACTTGCGAAATTGGCAATTCCGATGTTGAAGGTACGGTAGTTGTAAATGCCGGCGACACAGTTTTGATACCTGCTGCATTGAATCAGGTAACATATGAACCTGTTAAAGGGCAGGCAAAACTGATCGAGGTTTATTTGTAGTTTATTATCAGTAAGTAAATTCTTAAATTGTAGTTAGTTAATAAAATAAAGAAAAGACCATGATCATAAAAGATGCACGCTTTGTTGTTAGTAATACGAATGTTGATAAGTGTCCCGACTCAAAGTTGCCCGAATATGCATTTATTGGTCGGTCGAATGTAGGTAAGTCGTCGTTAATAAATATGCTGGTTGGAAACCGCAGGTTGGCAATGATATCGGGCCGCCCCGGCAAAACCAAGCTAATCAATCACTTCATAATTAATGGCGAATGGTATTTGGTCGATTTGCCCGGATATGGCTATGCTCGTTTGTCGAAAACCGAGCGCAATAGATTGGAGCAGATGATTCGTAAGTATTTGAAGTTCAGGAAAAATCTTTATGGTATTTGCGTTTTGGTCGATTCGAGGCACGAACCCCAGCTTATCGATTTGGAATTCATGCAGTGGTTGGGCGAAAACGAAATACCTTTTGTTATTGTCTTCACTAAAGTTGATAAACTGACCAAAGCCGAAAAAGAAATCTTTATGGAAAAATATTCCGAAAAAATGCTCGAAACATGGGCCGAAACACCGTTAATGTTTGCTACATCGGCCGATACTGCCGAAGGGCGCGATCAATTATTGAATTTCATCGAACAGGTGAACGAGAACAGTAAGATTTAAATACTTAATTGCAATCTGAAACTTTTTGCTCATTTATAATGACAAAAATGTATGGATAGCATGCGATATTTTTATATTTTTGCGCCGAGTTTAAACAAATAATTCAAAAAGGCATGCCACGCAAAGCTCCGCTTAAAGTTTTTACAGGAACTGCAACTTCCTACCTGACAGAGCAAATCTGCAAATATTTAAACATCGAAATGGGTAAAACATCGTGCCCTCGTTTTAGCGATGGTGAATTTGAACCTTGTTACGAAGAAACCATAAGGGGGTCGTACGTCTTTATTGTTCAGTCAACTTTTCCTTCAACCGATAATTTGTGGGAGCTGTTGCTGATGATCGATGCTGCTAAACGCGCTTCGGCATATAAAGTAATTGCTGTTATCCCATATTTTGGCTATGCACGTCAGGATCGGAAAGATAAACCACGCGTTTCGATTGGGGCAAAAGTAGCTGCCGATGTGCTTTCGGTTGCCGGTGTCGACAGGGTAATTGTTGTCGATTTACATGCCGATCAAATACAGGGTTTCTTCAATGTTCCTGTCGATCACTTGTATGCTTCGTCGTTATTTGTGCCTTTTATTAACGAAATGAATTTGCCCAACCTTGTAATAGCATCGCCCGATGTAGGCGGTACCAAAAGGGCAAATACTTACGCAAAACTGCTTAAAACCGATATGGTAATCTGCCACAAAACACGTAGCAAGGCTAACGTGGTTGATAACATGACCGTTATTGGCGATGTGGAAGGAAAAGATGTTATTTTAGTTGACGATATCATTGACACAGCAGGAACCATAACAAAAGCAGCCGATTTATTAATGGCAAAAGGCGCAACCAGTGTAAGGGCTTTTGCTACCCATCCGGTATTGTCGGGGCCTGCATACGAACGCATCGAAAATTCTAAACTTCAGGAGGTGTATTTCACCGATACAATTCCGCTAAAGAAACAATCCGATAAAATAAAAATCATACCCCTTGCACCATTACTGGCCGATGTTATCGACAAAGTTTATTATTACAAATCAATCAGTACTTTCTATATTCAATAACTTGAATGATAAAATATTATGGGCTTGGACGATAATTTATTCCAAGCCCTTATTTTTTTGTCGGATTATTATATCTTTGCACCACTTTTAAAAATAATTATAAACGTGTATGCAGTTTGCCCGGTATTAAGTAGGGAGGGCTGAGTACCACAAAACAAAAATTTATGAAGACATTTGAATTAAAAGGCGAATTAAGGGAAACCATTGGAAAAAAAGAATCCAAAAAGCTAAGGAGTGAAGAAAAAGTACCATGTGTGCTTTACGGAATGGAAAAAAACATTCACTTTGCTACCAATGCTGCCGACTTACAAAAGCTTATATACACGCCTAACGTGTATTTGGTAAACCTCACTATCGATGGTAAAGTTTATCAGGCAATTAAGCAGGATATCCAATATCATCCGGTAACCGACGAACCATTGCACATCGATTTTCTTAAGGTGAGCGAAGATAAACTGGTTAAGGTAAATATTCCTGTAAAAACTAAAGGTTTTGCAAAAGGTATTCGTGCCGGTGGTCGTTTACAAGTTGAAAAACGTAACCTTACCGTATTGGCTCTTCCAAAAGATTTACCCGATTCAATTACTATCGATGTAACCAATTTAGATTTGGGTGAAACTTTACGTGTAGCCGATATCGAAACCGAAACATTGAAATTTGTTAACGTTAAGTCGGTACCAGTTGTTCGCGTATTGGTAACACGTGCTTCACGTGCTGCTGCTGCCGCCGCCGCTACCAGCAAAAAGTAATTTTACATTTGTGCCGCCTTTTGACGGTATTTATGCCTAAATTTTTAATGTATGAAGTATTTAGTAGTCGGTTTAGGAAATATTGGCGACGAATACAAAAATACACGCCACAATGTTGGCTTCACCATATTGGACGCTCTAGCCGGGGCGTCCAATATTGTTTTTGATGTAAACAAACGTTATGGTGCTGTTGCCGAGTATAAGTTCAAAGGGCGCACATTTATTCTGCTTAAACCTTCAACTTATATGAATTTAAGTGGCAATGCCGTGCGCTATTGGATGCAAAAAGAAAAAATACCGCTTGAAAATCTACTCATTCTTGTTGATGACATTGCCCTGCCTTTTGGGAAGCTCAGGGTAAGAGGAAAAGGGGGCGATGCCGGCCATAATGGTTTGAAAAACATCAACCAGGTGTTAGGTTCCAGTAATTACGCCAGGGTACGTTTTGGAATTGGTAACGAGTTTAATCAAGGACAGCAAATCGATTATGTTTTGGGTGAGTGGGATAACGAAGAGCAGTCAAAATTACCCGAGCGCATCGATGCTGCTATCGAAATAATTAAATCGTTTGGCACTGTGGGGCTTGAGCGAACCATGAATCAGTTTAACAACAAGTAAATGGCTAATCCGGTACGTATCGATAAATTCTTATGGGCAGTAAGGCTTTTTAAAACACGAAGTTTGGCTGCCGAAGCATGCAGCAAAGGAAAGATTTCGGTCAACGGAGTGCAGGCAAAACCATCGCGCGATGTTAAACCCGGCGATGTGTTGCATGTTGTTAAAAGCCCGGTTACTTATCACTATAAGGTTACCGATGTTTCGGAAAAACGTATGGGAGCCAAACTTGTACCCGATTTTATTCAAGATATTACGCCCAAGGAAAACCTCGAAGTGCTCGAAATGCAAAAATACATGCAGTGGTCGACCCGTGAACGAGGAGCAGGTCGGCCAACCAAAAGGGAAAGGCGCGAAATTGACCGTTTTCTCGATGATTAATTTATTAAACAGAAGAACATGATTGTAGCCCGCGAAAAGCGAAAAAACAATATTGCCGAATATATTATTTACATGTGGCAGGTCGAAGATTTAATTCGTGCTCTGAAATTCGATACAGATGCCATTGATAAATCGCTTGTGGCTCAATATCAGGTGGATGATGCTACACGTGCCGAGGTTTCGAGCTGGTATGCCAATTTGGTGCTGATGATGGAAAAAGAACAAAAGCAAAATGGCGGGCATGTTCAGTTTTTGGTGAATTTAGTCAACGATCTTAACCGCTTTCATTTGGCACTGCTAACTACCAATACCGACGAACAATACAGCCGGCTGTTCAATGAAATAAAACCCGACCTTGAGCTGGTGAAACAAAAGTCGGGCATTGTTCACAACGATATCGAAACTGCTTTAAATACGCTTTATTTGCTGATTATGCTTAAAATGAAAGAAAAAAATGTTTCGGAAGGCACACAGCAGGCCGTTTGGAAATTTGGAAATTTTTTGGGCTATTTGTCAAAACTATATAAAATGTGGGAAGCCGGCGACCTCGAATTGGAGTATTAAATTTTTTTTTGAATTTTAAAACCTTAACAACCCTCTGAAACCTCTTGCACTGTAATACGATTGCGCTCCGTTGTGATACACAAACACTTTTCCATAGCGGAAGTCGCCAAAAATCGCGCCTCCAAGTTTTCTGATTTCATCAGGCGTTTTTAGCCAACTCGAAGTTTTGGTGTCGAAAGGTCCAAATTGTTGTAAATAGCGATACTCTTCTTCATCAAGCACTTTAATTCCCATATCAGCGGCCATGTCAACTGCGTTGTTTTCGGGGCGATGCTCTTTCCTTGAATTTTGTCCTTCACTATCATAGCAAACACTTCGTCGTCCAATGGGGCTTTCTTTCGAGCAGTCGGCAAAATGAATATCTTCGCTTTGGATATCAAACTCAACTACATCGGGTTCGCCTCCGGTGCGTTCCATTTCTAATAACGAGTAAAGCTTATTATTAGGCTGCTCGCTTGTTTTCAGGTTTTCCGACCGAAGGCAAGCGAGCAGCTTATTTTCAACATCGGTCCATTCAATTGAAGGGTGACGATGCATGTTCTTTTTGAAACGTTTTTCTAAAGTGTCAATTAATTCGTTGTATTGTGCCTGTGCCATTTTGTTAATTTTTCAATACTAACAAAGGCAAGTCCTAAATTGTTAAAATTAAAATTTGAAATAATTCTTCGCGTTGTTGTAGCTTATGTCCTGAACAATTCCACCAACTAAATCGAAATCGTTGGGTATTTCGCCATTTTCCATGTCGTTGCCAAAAAGGTTGCACATAATACGGCGGAAATATTCGTGGCGCGGAAACGATAAAAAGCTGCGCGAATCGGTTAACATGCCCACAAATTTGCTGATTAAGCCAAGTGCCGAAAGCGAGTTCATTTGTTCAATCATGCCTTGTTTCTGATCGAGGAACCACCATCCCGATCCGAATTGAATTTTACCTGCTACGGGGCCTTTGTTGAAATTGCCCAACATGGTGGCAATCATTTCGTTATCGCCGGGATTAATGTTGTAAATAATGGTTTTTGCCAGCTGATCGGTGCTTTCAAGGCGGTTAAGGAATTTGACCATTGCTTTGGCAACACTAAAATCGCCAATGGAATCGAAACCGGTATCGGGCCCTAGTTGGGCAAACATGCGGCTATTGTTGTTGCGTAAAACTCCGTAATGAAATTGTTGAGCCCAGTTTGAAGCGTGATCCATTTTTGCACCTTCGTAAAGCATAAACGATTTGAATTTCGATAGCTCCTGAGTGTTGAGGATGTTGCCTGCACGAACTTTTGCGAAAATCTGATCAATTTCGTTTTGGGTGTATTCATCGGCATAAAACTCTTCAATACCGTGGTCCGAAATACGGCAACCGGCAGTGTGAAAAAAGTTGTGCCTTTTTTGCAGGGCATCAATTAAATCGGTTGCAGTTTTGATGTCGATGTTGGCTGTTTGACCGAGCTTATCCAAATAATTATTGTATAGCTCAGGATTTTCGGCATTCATGGCTTTATCGGGGCGCCAGGTTGGCAGTACTTTAAAACCATTGTTTTCTTTTGCCAGTTGAAGGTGAAATTGCAGGTCATCTGCCGGATCGTCGGTAGTGCAAAGTGTGTCAACATTCATTCGGGTTAACAAGCTTTTTACCGAAAAATCGGGCTGCTGTAAAAGCTTTTCTGTTTCGTCGAAAATGCTTTTTGCCGTTTTGGGGTTGAGCAATTCGTCGATTCCAAAGTAGCGTTGCAGCTCCATATGGGTCCAGTGATAGAGCGGATTTCGCAATGTGTAAGGAACTGTTTCGGCCCACTTTTCGAACTTTTCGTAATCACTTGCTTTTCCGGTGATGAATTGTTCATCTACACCATTGGCGCGCATAGCCCTCCATTTGTAGTGATCGCCGTACAGCCATATTTGGGTCAGGTTTTTGAAATTTACATTGCCCGCTATTTCATGGGGGGGCAGGTGGTTGTGATAATCAATAATGGGCATGTCCTTCGCATACTCGTGATATAATCGTTGTGCCGATTTTGAGTTGAGCATAAAGTGCTCATCCATAAATGTTTTCATATTTTATTTTGTAATTTATTAATAGTCAATAGTTATCAGTCAATAGTCATATAGTCATATAGTCAATAGTCATTAGTCATCAGTCATTAGTTGGTGGGGTGGGGTCTGGATTTTTATTTTGGGTTGAATCCCTTACAATGAGTCTTGGCCTGATCATGGTTTTTGTACTAACATTGTTTGGGTTGCCCGATTGAATTTGTGCCAACAGCAAACGCGCAGTTTCTTGCCCCATTTCTTTACTGAATTGCTCAACCGATGTGAGTTTAGGGTTAATTAATGCGGCAAAAGGTTCGTTCGAATAGCCCGATATGGCAATGTCGTCGGGAATTCTAAGACCTTTCTCCTGCAATGCCAAAATTGCCCCCATGGCCATATAATCCGATGCCGAGAAAATCACTTCGGGCAGTTGCTCGTTTTCAATAAAGGTTTTAAAATAATCGTAACTGGTTTCGAGCGATATACTGCCTTCAAAAATAGGCATGTTATCAGCTTCCAAACCAATTTCCGACAAAGCTTTCCGATAACCTTGGTAGCGATTGGTGTAAGTGTTGAACTTTCGCGAACCGCCAATCCACATCATTTTTCGATAGCCTTGTTCAATAAGGTGCCTGGTAAGGTCGTACGATCCCGAAAAGTCGTCGTTTTCCACTTTACATACGTCGAGCTCGTCGCAAACACGGTCGTAAAGCACTACGGGTATGCCCATTTTTATGGCACGTTTTATATGGTCGTATTTGGTAGTTTCGAGCGATAAGGAAATTAATATGCCGCTAACTCGGCTGGCAATTAACGTGTTGATGTTAATTTTTTCCTTTTCGATACTTTCTTCCGACTGGCATATAATTAAATTGTATCCTGCAGGGTTCAAAACACTTTCTACACCGGTTATTACATTTGAGAAGAAATGTCGGTTTACACGAGGAACAATCATTCCCACTGTATTGGCTTTCCCTTTTCGTAAACTTGCAGCAATGGTATTGGGCTGGTAATTCAGCTTTTTGGCCATGTCCCAAATTTGATCTTTTGTGCTTTTTTTAATTTTTGGGTGGTCGCTCATTGCTCTCGAAACAGTTGATATCGAGATATTTAGTGCCTTTGCAATGTCCTGTATTGTTGCCTGTTTTTTTGTCATTCTGTTAATCAAATCAAAGATATCGACAAATATATAAAAAAATAATGCAAACGTTTGCATTCTTATTTTCTTTTTTTAATTTTGTCGAAGAAAAAAATTTAGAAACAGAAAATATATGAGTAAAGTAGTGACTTTTGGTGAGGTGATGTTGCGTTTGGCAACACCCGGTTTTATGCGCTTCGATCAGGTTGACAATTTTTCGGCCACTTTTGGCGGCGGCGAAGCCAATGTGGCTGTGTCGTTGGCTAATTATGGTGTCGATGTTGATTTTGTTACCCGTTTGCCTAAAAACGACATAGCATTGTCGTGTGTGAAAGATCTTCGCAAGAATGGAGTAGGGGTTAATCAAATTGTATATGGCGGCGAACGCCTCGGTATTTATTTTCTCGAAAGCGGTGCTGTTAGCCGTGGCAGTAAAGTGGTTTACGACCGTGCGCATTCGTCAATAGCTGATATTAAGCCCGGAATGATTGATTGGGACAAAGTTTTTGAAGGCGTAAAGTGGTTCCATTGGACAGGCATTACTCCGGCAATTTCGCAAGGTGCAGCCGATGTTTGTCTCGAAGCCATTCAAAAAGCCAACGAAAAAGGCATTACCGTTTCAACCGATTTAAATTTTCGTAAAAACCTTTGGAAATATGGCAAAACAGCCGCCGAAGTAATGCCTGAATTGGTTGCTGGTTGCGATGTGGTGTTGGGCAACGAAGAAGATGCTGCAATGGTTTTAGGCATTCATCCCGAAGGAGTTGATGTTACATCGGGGCATGTCGAAGCTGCTGCCTACGAATCGGTTTCGAAACAAATT
>JAFGAF010000095.1 GCA_016933815.1 Prolixibacteraceae bacterium | reverse complement strand
GTACTGTCGTCAATAGCTAAAAGTTGATCGGTTTTGTGCCCATCGGTATGCAAAAATACACGGGCATCAGTTACTCGGGTAAACTCCTGTATGTTGCCATATTTGGCTTTGCTCAACGATACCTCTACGGCAGCTAGGCTGTCTAAACTGCACATGCCGTTTACTACCATTTTGGGTTCGGTTATACTTCCTTTAAATTCAATTTCGCGGGTACACGATATGCTTAAAAGCGTTACAAGCACTAAAAGCTGCGAAAGGTATGTTTTGTAAATGTTCTTCATGGTTTTAAAATTTAAACGAATACGACACCGAAGGAATGATGGGGAACAGGGTAAGTTTTTCGAGAACAAACTTGTCGGGCATTTTTTGATAACGGCCATCCACTTTCTCCATTGTGCCCTCTTTCATAGTCCATTGTACCAAAAATGGGTTTAAGCGGTTGTAGGCATTGTAGGCCGAAATGCTCCAGGTGCGTGTTCCGTTTTTCTTTTTTTTGTGAAAATTTGCTCCCAAATCGAGCCGGTGATATGCCGGAAGGCGATAGTTGTTGCGGCTGCTGTATTCGGTAACTGGTGTTTGGTACTTAATCGACGAGTTGATGCCCGGTAATTTGGCTGAGTTGTATTCCATTATGCCAAGTGTAACGGCATTTCCGGTGTTGTACACCCAGGTTAACCCTAAATCGAATTTTTCGCTCACTTTGTGGCTGACCGAAATATTGATGTCGTGCCGGTTGTCGTATTTGGCCGGGAAAGGCTTACCAAAATTCAGCTTTTCGAATTGACGGTTCGACCACGACAAAGTATAACCAATCCATCCTGTAGTTTTCCCAATTGTTTTTTCCGCCATCATTTCGAATCCGTAAGCATTTCCGTTGCCCTTTTCAACCTTGTCCTCCCAATTGGCCGACGAGCCTATAAACGTTGCCCCATCTTTGTATTCAATCAGGTTTTGCATGTTTTTGTAATATGCTTCGATGGTAATAGTTGTATGCCTAATTGTGTTCATTGCCAGTCCTATGGCCACTTGATCGGCAACAGGGGGGGCAAACCTTTTTGTAGCCGGCAGCCACAAATCGGTAGGCAAACTAATGCCCGATGTGGTTAACAAATGAACATGCTGTGCCATGCGCGAATACGATGCCTTGACCGATAAATTGTTGGTGGCTTTAAACCTTGCTGAAAGGCGTGGCTGAGGGGTGAGGTAGGTCTCGCCCTGTACCAGTAAGGCCGAAAGGTGAAAACCTGCATTGGCGCTGAACTCTTCACCAATGGTTATTTCATCTTCGATGTAAACCGAAACATCGTTGGCATTGATCACTTGTGTTTTATTAATCGAATCGAGTGCAGCATTGTTTGTGCTTGTGGCATTATTGGTAGTAATTTGTGTGATGCCCGGCGAAAACAGGTGATTGGTATAGCCTGCCCCAAACTTGATGTTGTGACCCGAAACAGGAAAGTAATCGAAATCGGCTTTTGCGCTTATGTCCCTAATACCCGAATAATAGTTAAAAAGGTTTTCGTCCTTGGTTTTGTTGGTGTGGTTTACTTCACTGTTTTCCAGTTCGATACCAAAATTGTAATTGCTGTAGGTTAGTGTGGTATTGCTGAATAGCTTGCGTCCAATAATGTAATTCCACCTGAACGAGCCAATTGCATTTCCCCAATCCATTGCCATGAGGTTGGTCGAACCGATTGAGATCTGCTTGTTGTTTTCGGTGTAGGTGCGTGTGTCGCTCGTGCCGCTAAAACCGCGGTCTTTACCATAATAGGCACTTAAAAAAAGACGACTGCGTTCCGAAAAAATGTGGTTTATTTTTGCATTGAAATCGTGAAAAAATGCACCGGCTTTAATTTGCTCGCTGTTGCCCCTGTTGGTAAAATAAAGGGCAGGCCTGGCCAAAACATCTAAATAAGTACGGCGAGCCGAAACAATGAACGAGGTTTTATCGGTAGCAACCGGTCCTTCAAGCGAAAGTTTCGACGATATTAAGCCAACAGAAAAGTTCCCTTGCAGCTTTTTCATGTTGCCTTCTTTCATTCCAATATCGACAACCGACGACAAGCGGCCGCCATAACGGGCAGGAAAACCGCCTTTATAAAGCTTAACCGATTTAAGCGCATCGGGGTTAAAAACCGAGAAAAACCCTAACAGGTGGTTGGCATTGTAAACAGGCACCCCGTCAATCAGAAAAAGGTTTTGTTCGGGGCTGCCCCCACGTACGTATATGCCGCTTGTGCCCTCGGTGCCACCTTTAACGCCCGGCATTAACTGCATAACTTTCAGTACATCGCTTTCGCCAAGTATTACCGGTGTTGCACTAAGCTTTTCAATCGAAACATCAATCATGCTCATTTGGGCATTTTCGACACTGCTTTTTTTGCCCGAAACCAAAACCTCGTCGAGTTGGCCCGACAGCAAACCAAGGTCGATATTGATGAGCGTATCGGACAATAAATTCAGGCTTAGCTTTTGTGTGGCATAGCCCATAAACGAAATTTGCAATGTTTGTTTACCCTTGGCAAGGGTAATGCTGTAAAAGCCGTAAGTGTTACAGCTTACCCCTTTTTGTGTATTTGGCTCATAAATGCTGGCATAAGGCAGGCGCTCGCCGGTTTGGGCATCGGAAACAAAGCCGCTAATGGTGTATTTTTGGCCAAAAAGGAAAAATGAACTGCCCCAAAGGAGCATTGTTAGCAATAGTGTTTTAGCTTGCATTGGTTCAATATTACAATTTGTTGATATTCATTCGGTTTGAGCCAACTATCGTTCAAAAACATATACCGGGTTGGTAATCTTTTCGTTGATAAAATGAGCAGCTTCAAGTAAATTTGTGAAAATCAATGTGTTTTTATTCTTTAGCTCAAAATCGTTG
>JAFGAF010000094.1 GCA_016933815.1 Prolixibacteraceae bacterium | reverse complement strand
TTGCCGGATGTTTTCCTTTGCGATTGACTTGCCGTGAACTTAACGGGGTTGCCCCTTTAGGTGCCCATGGTTGCAGGCTTGCACTGCTTGTGTTGTTGTTCCGAAGAACCAACTGATCCATGTTTCATTCAAGGCTATCCTTGTTTACTTTTGAGGTAATACGGATAGTTAGCCCGACAAATTTTTGCCGGTTAAACATTTTGTCACTGTTGCATGATTTCGATGTTTAAATGAAAACGGTTTTGCCCTGTTGAAAATCGTTTTGGTTAACAGTACTTAAAAGAACGGATTCTTTTCAGGAACTAACTTCGGCTCGTTCAACAAGCGAACTTTCGTCCGACCGATCGGGATTGAATATCATCTAAGTTACTCTCTCCGTCTCCTTGTTTTCGGAGCGGTTTTTTATCGCTCACCTGATATTTCAAATGTAAGGCCTTCAATGAATTATGCAAAGAAAAATGAAGGTTTTGTATTAAATCAATATTAACCACTAAATGAACAGTTTTGTGTTTTCTAAATTGTAGTACAGCCATAAGCTACGAAAAAGTCAACCCCTAGTTATCAACAGGTGTTAATAACTTTAAGTGTCAGAAATTAAGAGTTTAACACATGTTATTCAGAATTTTTGTGTCAATAAAATCGCATTTTTTTCTTTGGCAATGAAAAAAATTTGATTATTGACGATCGGTAATCGATTGTTTTAAATAGAAATTTCGCTGCGTTTGCGATTTCTGAAGCGGGTAATTTTTGTGAACCCAATCTCTTTTAGTAGTTCAACTGCAGTATCGAAATGGCGGGCAACTTGCGATGGATCGTGTGCATCGGAACCTAAAGTAAACGCAATGCCATGTTTTAATGCCAGTTCAAGTATTTTGCGGTTAGGGAAGAACTCGCCACAAGGGCGGTCAATGCCACTGGTGTTGAGCTCCATAACCAAATCGGCTTCTTTAATAATTTTTAGTGTTTCGTCGTAGAGGTGGGTTTGGTCGCTTTCGGGCCAACATTGCAGTTTTTTAATGAGGTCGAAATGGCCAATTATATCGAATAACCCCGATTTGGCGGCTTGTTGAACCAGCTCAAAATAACGTCGATAGAGTACATCGTTTGGCCATTTGCCGTAAAGCGAGCGGTCGCTGTCGAAGTTCCATTCGTCTAAAAAATGAACCGAACCAATTACATAATCGACAGGGAAATAGGCTATTATTTGCCTTATTTCGGTTTCCATGTTGGGAAAGTAATCAACTTCGAGGCCAAAGCGCACTTGTACATCTTCCGAAAAATCGTTGCACAGGTTCTTAAGGTTTTCGCGCATTACCGGGTAGTCGATTTCGCGAACGCACCAATCTACGGGTTTAAGTGTAATGTGATCGGTAAATCCTATCTCGGCCAGATCCTTTTTACGGGCTACTTCGAGGTAACTCAGGTAGCTGTCGTTGCCATCGGAGAAGGTTGTGTGCATGTGGTAATCGACCAAAAAACTCATAGCGAAACATTTGTTATGCGAAGTTAATATTTTAGGTTTACATCTCAACTTATTCGGGCCATTTCGTCGGCATAATCCATTTGTAAATCTTCGTGCAGGGTGCCCAATACTTTTTGTGCCCTTTGGTGCTGACGCATGTACAGGTTCCCGAGCACTGTGCCGTAACGTAACGACAGCCCCGAAAGGCGCAACTTTTTGCAGAAATAGATCAACAGTTCAAGCTCGGTGGTTTTTTCGCCCGAAAATTTGATGTATTTCAATGTGGTACGCAAAACCTTACGAACAGTTTTTTTTGCCAAAAAATGTTGCGATTTGTTGAGGTTTTTAAATTGTAGATCGATTTCTTTTTTTACTTCTTCGATAAATAAGGCCTGGTCGGCACTTTCATAAATCAGGTAGCTGAGTAACTCCTTGTTTTCAACTTTATATTTGGCCATACGAATACAAAACTCAACCAGCTGATCGGGAGGCAAGTGCAGAAGTTCCTTCTTTATTGTACTGATGGTTTCAGGCTTCATATTAACTTTTTGAGGTAAAGCTAAAAAGTATTGCCGTTTAAAACAAAGTAATAATGATGCTCTTTTGTAAATTATACGTTTACGTACCATAATTGATACATTTTGCCCTTATCGGATTGGCACTAATACTTTAGCTTTGAAAAACCATTGACTAATTAAATCTATGAATATGAAACGTTTCATTATTTTAATATTGACCCTTTTTGTTGCAACTTCAATTTATGCACAAAAAGAAATAACACCTGCCATGCAAAACGTATATCAACGCGATGCAATAAGTTTGAATGGCAAATGGCAGGCAATAATTGATCCCACAAATAACGGCGAGTGGCGTAAGGTATGGAAAGAGTCCGTAATTGAAAATAATCATCAATTTTTTGAGTATTCGTTCGAAGGTGGGCCGGAGCTTATGGTTCCCGGCGATTTTAACTCGCAATATTGTGAGCTTAAGTTTTTTGAAAGTACAATTTGGTATAGGAAACAATTTAATTTGAGTAAAGAAACCGATAAACGATATTTTCTTCATTTTGGTGCAGTAAATTATAAAACAAAAGTTTTTTTGAACGAGGAAGAGATTGGCGAGCACGAAGGTGGTTTTACCCCTTTTCAGTTTGAGGTAAGCAATAAGGTGAAAGATGGCATTAACACTGTTGTTGTTTGGGTGAACAATAGTCGAAGTGCCGATGGTGTGCCTGCCGAAGGTTACGATTGGCTTAACTACGGCGGCATTACCCGCGATGTTCATTTAATAAGTACCAACAATACTTTTATCGATGATTATTTCATCCAACTAAAAAAAGGCTCCAAAAACGAAGTTGATGGTTGGGTTAAGCTTAATGGGCAACAAAAAAGCCAGAATATCAGCATTAGCCTGCCCGAGATAAAGAAAGAATTTTTTGTTCGAACGGACAGCAATGGGTTTGCTAAAGTAAATTTTTCTGCTGATTTTGAGCTCTGGACACCCGAAAAGCCGAAGTTATACCAAGTGGTAATTGAAGCCGAAACCGATACGATTACCGATCGAATTGGCTTTCGTACAATCGAAACCAAAGGCACAAAAGTTTTGCTTAATGGTAACGAGGTGTTTTTGAAAGCAGTTAACATTCACGAAGAAAATCCTTTTAAAAAAGCACGTGCAGCAACTATCGATGATAATAAGATATTGCTCGAGTGGGCAAAAGAACTGGGTTGTAACATGGTGCGCCTTTCGCACTATCCGCATAACGAAATGATGGTGCGCATTGCCGAAGAGTTGGGGTTAATGGTTTGGAGTGAAATACCCGTTTACCAGCACATCAATTTTGAAAATAGCAAAACAGTTGATTTGATGAATAATATGCTCAAAGAGATGATCTGTCGAGATAAAAATCGTTGTGCTGTTATTGTTTGGTCGGTATCAAACGAGACATATTCGTCGGAAGCCCGCGACAAAGCAAATATCGAAATGGCTGCTATTTGTCGAAAAATGGATGCCGCACGCTTGGTTTCGGCTGCATTCAGCAATCAAAGCTACCGCAATAACAGTTTCGAAGTTTGGGATACACTGGTTTGTAATTTCGATATTATTTCAATAAACGAATACATTGGTTGGTATGTTCCATGGCAAGGCGAGCCCAATAAAGTTCAATGGAACTTGCCATGCAACAAACCTTTGTTCATTTCGGAGTTTGGAGGCGAGTCGCATTATGGAAGCAATCATGGTCCAAAGAACATGGCTGCATATTGGAGCGATGAATACCTCGAAAATATTTACAAAAGCCAGGTTGAGATGTTTAAAAATATGTCGAATTTGGCCGGAGTTTGCCCTTGGATTTTGGTCGATTATCGTTCGACCAGCCGATTGCACCCTGTTTACCAAAGTGGGTGGAATCGTAAGGGTTTGATATCGGAAAACGGCGAAAAAAAACCTGCCTGGTATGTTATGAGCAAGTTTTATAAGTCGATGTCGGCTAATTAATACAATTAGATAAGCATGTCTGAGGGTTTCTTTCCAAAACATTTTCGAAATACTGTGCTGAAATAGCCCACGCTGGTGTAGCCGCATAACTCACTTATTTCGGTAATGCTGTGGTTGTTGCTTTTAAGTAGTTCATAAGCATGGTTCATTCGAACAGTTTTGATCATTTCGAGAGGTGATTGACCGGTAAGCGATTTGGTTTTCTTATAAAGTAACGATGTACTTACATTTAATGCCGAGGCAAACTCTATCTTATCGAATTCAGGATTGGAGATGTTTTGCTGAATGGCCTCCATCATTTTCTCCAGAAACTCGTTGTTCAGTTTATTGGATAAAATGGGTTCGGGGGATGCATCTTTGTTGTAATTTAACAATTTGTCTTTTAGCGCCTGGCGGTTACGTATAATCGACTTTATTTTTTCTTTTAAAAACTCAATTTCAAAAGGTTTTGTAAGGTAGTCGTCGGCACCAAGGCCAAGCCCGTGTAACTGCTGGGCTTGTTCGGTTAATGCCGAAAGTAGTATCAAAGGGATGTGTGCAGTTTCGTAACTCGATTTTATTTTTTGACAAAGTTCGAAGCCGTTCATGTTGGGCATCATAATGTCTGAGATGATTAAGTCGGGTTGCGCTTTACTGGTTAACGCTAAAGCCTCGATTCCATCGTTTGCAAGCAATATTCGGTAGCTATCTTCTAACGAGCGTGCCATGAATTCCCGTAAATCATCGTTGTCTTCAACAATTAATACCAAAAGTGTTTTGTCGTTAATATCCTTTGTTTCGTTGAATGCTTCTTGTTTTCCGGCTTTAATGTTCAGCAGGTTTGTTGGATTTTGAATGTGGCTTTGCGTGTTGATTTCGGGAGCCAATAATTGTTGCGGAACAGTAACCGAAAAGCTCGAGCCTGCATCTTCATCGCTTTTAAAGCTTATTTTTCCACCGTGCATGTTGATGTAGGTTTTGCAAAGCAGCAACCCGATTCCACTGCCCGATATTTTTTTGTTAATGGCATTGGGTGCCCGATAAAATTCACGGAACAATAATTTTTGATCTGCCTTTTTTATGCCTATTCCTTGGTCGCTAACTGTAAGCCGCCATTGGTTTTCGGTACAAAATAACTCGATGCTAACCTTGGTGTTTGCTTGCGAGTATTTTATTGCATTCGATATCAGGTTGTCGCAAACCTTCTCAATCATCAACTCGTCAACCGCACTAAGGTATTGTTTGGTATTGCTTTCGAATTTAAGTTGTATTTTTTGTTGTTCGGCCAACGATTGGTACATGTTTACCCTGTTTTTGATAAGGGCTACTATGTTGGTGTTTTGGAACTTAATTTTTTCTTTTCCAATGTCAACCTTCTGAAAATCCATTAGTTGAGTGGCGACCGACGATAAGTGGTTGGTTTCTTTTGTTGCGAGTTGTAAATAATAACGGCCTTTTTCCGACAGGTTTTGTTCGTTGTTCAACTCATCGACCGGGGCTTTAATAAGCGTTAATGATGTTCTGATATCGTGGGCAATATTGGTGAAAAATCGTACTTTCTCTTCGGTGTGCTTTTGCCTTATTTTATCGATGTAGTAAAGAGTTATGAACAGAATTACCATTGAAACAATAACAAAAGCAACAATAAAAAACCACCAGCTGGCCCAAAAGGGTGGGGTAATGGTAATTGAAAGCGTTCTCTCGTCGAGAATATGATTGTTGGTACTGTCGTACAGACGTATTTCGAGTTGGTATTTTTTACTCGGGATGTTGGCATAGCTTACAATATTTAGCTCCGATGGGGTGTTCCATTCATTGTCTAAACCCAATAAACGCCACGAAAATTTGGTATTTAAAGCTTCGCCCAGCGAAAGTAATTCAATGTTGATGTTGTTCTGTCGGTAAGTTAACTTTAGTTCTTCGAATGTATTGATTGCTTTTTCAATTGAGAAATTGATGTTGTTGCGTATTGATCGCCCCGAAACACTAATGTCTTCGATGTAAATCTTTGCCTCTGAGTTTCTCTCTTTGAGTTTGTTGGGGTCGAAAAATACCGCTCCTTTGTTGGTGCCAAAAGCCAGTTGCCCATTTTTAAGTTTGAGGCTTGCTTTGCGGTTGAACGACGAAGTTGAAAGTGGTAATAATGTTGAAAAACTCACCATGCTTTCGTCGATTGGATTAAAGCGGCAAAGGCCGTATTCTGTGCCAATCCACAAAAAGCCCTCGGCATAAACAATGCTGTTTATGAAATTTGTTGGCAATCCGTTTTGTACGGTATAGTTTTCGGTTTTGCCGCTCTTGGGATCAAATTTAACTAGCCCTTCGCCATTTGTGCAAAGCCAAATGTAGTGGTTGTAAACCAATATGTCGTTTAGCAGGTAGTTCCCCAATATTTTTACGTGCTTGCCCGTTATTTTATCAACCACATACAGTCCGGTTGTGCAGGCCATAAGTATTTTGCCCGGTTCGATCTGTTCAAATTCTTTTAAAGGAGCGTTCGGAAATGCAGTGAACTTGTTGCTTGTAGTATTGTAGCACAAAACACGGCCATCGGCATCGCCCAGCCAAATATCGCCATCGCTGTCTTCAAAAATATCGTAAGCACTGGTTATTGATGTTGCTGAGCCTTTTTTTGCAAAAAGATGGGAATTTATTGCTCCGGTTTCGCTATCGAAAATGTACACCCCCGATAAAAAGGTACCAGCCCAAATTTGCCCTTTAGTATCTTCGTGCATGGTGAAAAAAACTGTAGCCTGTTCATTGTTGTTGAAATAGCTTCGCCAAGTATTGTTTTTAGGGTTAAAGCGACTGATCCCATTGTTTGTGGCAAACCAAATGTTCCCTTTCGAATCTTCAATAATATGGTTAACGTTGTTGTTGAGCAAGCTTTGGCTATTATTCGGTTGGTGGGTGATTACATTAACATTATTGGTGTTTCTTTCGAAATAGGATAAACCACCGCTATAAGTACAAACCCAAACCCGTTTGTTGGGTTCGCAAAAAATATCGTACACCCCATTGCCGATAAGTGAGTTGTTGTTGTCGGGGTTTTCTAAATATACATGTTTTATTTCGGTACTCCTTTTGTCAATTTCCCAAAGTCCTTGCCCGTCGAAACCTACCAAAAGGCTATTCTCGGAGCTTGATTCTATGGCCAAAATCAATTGTTTGGGAAAATTTTTGTTGGTTATGGCGTTCATCTTTTTGGAGGTAAAGTCGTAATAATACAAGCCCGACGAAGCTGTGCCAATCCACAGCCGTTCGTTTAGAGCATCGTAGTGCATGGTGAAAATTATAAACGGGTTTTGAGTTGTGTCGGTGTATATTGGGGTTTCGGTTTGAGATTCGGTGTCGAGAATAAGAATTTGGTTGTTTCTGGCAAAAAGCAGTTTGTTGTTTTTGTAGGGAATAATATCGCGTGTATCGTCGCGGCTTAAGCGGATAATTTTATCGCCTTTTAAGTAAAATAAACCGGCAGTAGTTGCTGCCCAGTGGGTTTCGCCGTTGGTGTATAAGTTATTGATAATTAGATAGTCGATTCCGGTCGATCGTACCATGTTGTGGTAGGGTTCAAAGCGATCGGCAATCTCGTTGTACAAAAAAGTTTGCCCGTTGTTGGTGAAAGCAATTAACGTGTTGTTATTGTATGAAAGTTTAATGGTTATAATGTTGGCTTTTTCGTAAGGTATGGAATACAGTCGGTAGCTGTTTCCGCTTATTCTTATTATACCGGTTTTTGCCGATGCCCAAATGAATCCGTTATGATCGCGGCAAACCGAGTTGGTTTCCCTTATCGATAAACCGTAGCGGTTGTTGATGTTGTGAAATACTACATCGGATGAAAAAAGGCTTGTTGTTGCGAGGGTTAGTATTATTGCTATGATCAATTTTTTGTACATTGAACTCTTCCTTTTTTCGATTGAACTTTTATCAATTGCTGCTCTTTGAATCAGTAAAAATAACGAAAGAAATGGTGAATGAATAATTTTTTAAACTTTTACCAGTGAAACATAGCCAAAATGCCGATGATCGACCTCATAAACAAGGGCAAAATTTGATTTGGCATGATTCATTATTTAAAGAATGAGTTTATCAGTTTTTCTTAAGGGCTTCGGCTCCTGCAGTAATCTCCAATATTTCGTTTGTAATGGCCGATTGGCGTGCATTGTTGTATTGCTGTTTTAATTCGCCCATTAGCTTGGTTGCATTGTCGGTTGCTTGGTGCATGGCTGTCATGCGGGCGCCATGTTCGGCAGCTTGTGAGTCGAGCATTATTCGGTAAAGCTTCATTTTTAAAGCATCGGGAACCAGCTTATTCAGAATTTCATCTTCCGATGGTTCAAAAATATAATCGGGCAAAACCAGGGCTCTTTCAACATCATCGGGCTTTTTTACAGGCAAAAACTGATCGGCCGAAAGAATTTGTGTGGCTGCATTTTTAAACTTGTTGTACACAATATCGATGCGGTTAAAAACGCCCCAACTAAACATATCCATAAGCTCGACAGCTAATTTTGATATGTTTTCGTAGCTGGGTGAGTCGAGCAGATGATGCGAAACCCCGTGGATATCAACTTTTTTACGTAACAAGGCTTTTTCAACCTGATGGCCGATAACAAAAAACTTCACCTGCCCTTTATTGAGTTGGTATTTATAGTTTTCGAGGGTGTGCAGCATAGCTGTTTTGTAAATGTTCGAATTGAAAGCACCGCATAAGCCACGGTTCGAACCAACTACAACAACCAGAATGTTGTCGGCAGCAGGTTCATCAAAATAAACCGAATCGAAATGAACATCGCCCAAGCTTAGATTCTGAATAATAGACTGAAGCTTGGTTTCGTATGGCGCCAGGTGTAAAATGGTATCTTGCGCTTTTTTAAGTTTAGCTGCCGAAACCATTTTCATTGCACTGGTTACCTGTCTGGTATTTTTGATTGATGCAATGCGCGTACGTATTTCTTTTAATTGAGCCATTGCTTATTTTAATAAACGTGTTTCAACTTCGCTTACGGCATTCTTCAAGGTTTGTTTGATTTCGTCGTTCAATATGCCTTTTTTAAGCATTTCGAGTTCTGCTGAATGGTTAAGGCTTAGGTATTCGGTATAAAGCTTTTCAAATTCTTTAATTTTATCGATTGGGATATTGCCCAGCCAGTCTTCTATTCCGGGTAAAATGGTTGCTATTTGTAGCTCAATTCTGATGGGTTTAAATTGTCCTTGAGTAAGAATAACGGTATTGCGTCTGCCTTTTTCGAGTACCCGTGTGGTAGCAGCATCGAGGTCGGAACCAAATTTCGAAAAGGCTTCGAGTTCGCGAAATTGCGCTTGGTCGAGTTTCAACGTACCGGCAATTTTTTTCATCGATTTAATTTGTGCATTGCCACCCACACGCGAAACCGATATGCCCACGTTTATGGCCGGTCTTATACCGCTGTTGAACAGATTCGACTCAAGATAAATTTGTCCGTCGGTGATTGAAATAACATTGGTGGGGATGTATGCCGATACATCGCCTGCCTGTGTTTCAACAATGGGTAATGCTGTAAGCGATCC
>JAFGAF010000093.1 GCA_016933815.1 Prolixibacteraceae bacterium | reverse complement strand
ATCGATATTGATAAAATACCCATGGACGACGAAGCCACCTACCAACTTTTTTCGCGCGGAGATACTACGGCCATCTTCCAGTTCGAATCGCCCGGAATGAAAAAGTGGCTCAGGCTGCTTCAGCCCAACCGTTTTGAAGATCTGGTGGCCATGAACGCCTTGTACCGACCGGGTCCAATGGATTACATACCCGATTATGTTGAGCGCAAGCATGGCCGGTCGCCTATTGTTTACGACCACCCCATGATGGAAGACTACCTGAACGATACTTACGGAATTACCGTGTTTCAGGAGCAAGTAATGTTGCAATCGCGCGCACTGGGAGGCTTCAGCCGTGGCCAATCCGATACGCTGCGTAAAGCAATGGGTAAAAAGAACCGCAAATTGATGGACAAACTCAAAGAGCAATTCATTGACGGATGCCTTGAGAATGAAAAATTTGTTGAAGATTGCAATGCCCAAAATGCCGAACCTAAAAAGTTGATCAACAAAATTTGGGGCGACTGGGAAGCCTTTGCGCAATACGCATTCAACAAATCGCACTCGGTTTGCTATGCCTACATTGCCTACCAAACCGGTTACCTCAAAGCCCACTACCCTGCCGAATTTATGGCAGCAGTACTCAGCCGCAACTTATCAAACATCGATCGTATTTCGATATTTATGGACGAATGTTACCATTTAGGCATTAACGTGCTGGGCCCCGATGTAAACGAATCGTTGAGCAAATTTGCGGTAAACAAAAAAGGCGAAATACGCTTTGGCATGTCGGGGGTTAAAAATGTAGGCGCCGGAGCTGTGGCCGACATTATTAAAGAACGCGAAAAAAACGGCCCTTTTAACGATATTTACGATTTTGCCGAACGCATTAACCTGCAATCTGTTAACAAGAAAAACTGGGAAGCACTGGCTTACTCAGGTGGTTTCGACAACCTTTCGGGCTGCAACCGCTCACAATTTTTTATACCCGATAAAAACGAACTTACCTTTATCGAAAACCTGATCAGGTACGGTAACCTGATACAAAACGAGCGCAACATGGCCCAACAATCGTTGTTTGGCGGCATACAGGAAATTGCCATCCAAAAACCACAACCAGTTGCAGCCGAAGAATGGCCAAGTGTGATAAAACTCGAACACGAGAAAAGCCTCATTGGAATGTACCTTACCGCGCATCCACTCGATGATTACAAACTCGAAATTGATTCGTTTTGTACCAGAGGTGTTAACCTGGCCATGCTTGAGGAAGACCTTAGCCAATTTAAAACCCGTGAAGTTACTTTGGCAGGTATGGTAACCGAAGCCTATGAAGGCATGAACAAAAACGGAAAAATGTTTTCGAACATGACCATTGCCGACTACGAGGGATCGTACAAAATTTTCTTCTTCGGACAGGATTACATCAACTTTGGTAAGTATTGCAAAAAAGGCATGTTTCTTATGCTTAGGGGCAAAGCTCAACCACGTTTCCGACGTCAGGACAATGGACCCGAAATGCTCGAATTTAAAGTAAGCAACATTGAACTGCTCTCAGAAGTACGAAAAAACAAGGTGAAAACCATTAAGGTAGATATGCCCCTTTTTGCAATTACCGAACAGTTTTTGGCCGAACTGATACACCAGTGCGAAAACAATAAAGGAAGTGCAAATTTGGAATTTAATATTATCGACCCCGAAACAAAATCGACTATTCATCTGTTTTCGAGAAACATTAGGGTTGACCCAAGCAACGAATTTTTAGATTATTTGAAAAGTAAAGAAGGGATTCTATTCAAAATCAATTAAATTTGTTCTTCATTTTAAAACAGATATTAATATTTAAAAAATTGATAAGTTATGGCAATAGAAGTAAATGACGCTAATTTTGAGGAAGTTGTTCTTCAATCGGACTTACCGGTAATTGTTGATTTTTGGGCCGAATGGTGTGGCCCTTGCCGTATGGTTGGCCCATTGGTTGAGGAGCTGGCTGTTGAATACGAAGGAAAAGCAGTGGTTACCAAAATGGATGTTGACAGCAACCCCGGTATTCCTGCAAAATATGGTATCCGCAACATTCCAACCATTTTGTTTTTCAAGGGTGGCGAGGTAGCCGACAAGCAAGTTGGTGCTGTACCAAAAACTGTATTATCGCAAAAACTCGATGCCTTAATGTAATAATGCATCGACCCAATGAGATACAAAAGCCCTTCGGATTTTTCCAAAGGGCTTTTT
>JAFGAF010000092.1 GCA_016933815.1 Prolixibacteraceae bacterium | reverse complement strand
GAAGATTTGCAGGCCAACCTCGGTGCTGCAGCACACCTTATCCATGGCTCTTCCGAAGGCAGGTTCAGTATTACTTATTGCCCTGGTAAGGGCGAAGGTAAAATTACCCGTGCCGAAATTGAAAGTGTTGGTTTTAATTGGGACGACTACGATGAAATGACTGCACGCTATAACCCCGATAAATTGAAAAACGGCTTTAATACGATGCCCGATGGCGAAGAAATATTCTATATTTCGAACCCTGCTTTGGGACTTTGGGCACATCCTGATAGGTTTAAGTAATTAATAGTCAATAAGTCAATAGTCATTAAAAAAGAAAGAAGAATAATAAAATAAAAAAATTATGAGCAAAAAAGCAGATATTGGATTAATAGGTTTGGCTGTAATGGGCGAAAACCTGGTGCTGAACATGGAAAGCAAAGGTTTTACCGTTGCAGTTTTTAATCGCACTGTCGAAAAAGTCGATAGTTTTATGAATGGCCGCGGTGCGGGTAAAAATTTCATCGGTGCTCATTCAATTGAAGAATTATGTGCTTCGTTGGAGCGCCCGCGTAAAGTAATGATGTTGGTGAAAGCCGGCAAACCTGTCGACGATTTTATCGACCTTATCATTCCTCACCTCGAAGAAGGCGATATCATTATCGATGGTGGCAACTCGCACTTCCCCGACACCATTCGCCGTACAAAATATGTTGAAAGCAAAGGCTTGCTTTATATTGGCACCGGCGTTTCGGGTGGCGAAGAAGGCGCTTTGTTAGGCCCTTCGATGATGCCCGGCGGATCGCCTGCTGCTTGGCCACACATAAAAGATATTTTCCAGGCAGTAGCTGCTAAAGTGGAAGATGGATCACCTTGTTGCGATTGGGTAGGGCAGGACGGTGCCGGCCATTTTGTAAAAATGGTTCACAACGGTATCGAGTATGGCGATATGCAAATTATTACTGAGGCCTACCAAATTATGAAGGAATACCTTGGTATGAACGCCGACGAAATGCACGAAGTTTTCAAAAAATGGAACACCGAAGAACTTGATTCCTACTTGATTGAAATTACCCGCGATATTTTGGGCTACAAAGACGAAGACGGTTCGGCCTTGGTGGAGAAAATTCTGGATACCGCAGGCCAAAAAGGTACCGGTAAATGGACTGGTGTAGCTGCCCTCGATTTGGGCATACCTCTCACTTTAATCGGCGAGTCGGTTTTTGCCCGTTGTCTTTCGGCACAAAAAGATTTGCGCGTGAAAGCATCGAAAGTAATAAACGGCCCAACACCTAAATTCGATGGCGACAAAGAACAGTTTATCGAAGATATTAAGATGGCGCTTTACGGAGCAAAAATCATTTCGTATGCGCAAGGCTATAACCTGATGATGGAAGCCGCACAAGAATACAAATGGGATTTGAATTATGGTGGCATTGCACTGATGTGGCGTGGTGGTTGCATTATCCGCTCAGCATTTTTGGGCGATATCAAAAAGGCTTTCGACAAAAATCCAAAGCTCGAAAATCTCTTGCTCGATCCGTTCTTCAAACAAAAAATTGAAAGCGCTCAGGCCGGTTGGCGTAGGGTATGTGCCTCGGCATTGGCAAACGGAATACCGGTACCTGCCTTAACATCGGCATTGTGCTATTTCGATGGTTTCCGTAGCGAACGTTTGCCTGCCAACTTGTTGCAAGCACAACGCGATTACTTCGGTGCCCATACCTACGAACGGGTTGATAAACCCCGTGGCGAATTTTTCCATACCAATTGGACAGGCCGTGGCGGCGATACCGCTTCGTCAACTTACAACGTTTAAATTAATAAGGATACCTGTTGTTTTCCTAACTGCAACAGGTATCCTTTTTTTCTAACACTAACTAATCAACAATGAAACGAAGGGAATTTTCAAAAATATTAGGGGCAGCCTCGGCGGCAGCTGTTTTAGCTCCATCGTTTGCAATGGGAAGCCTTGGTGCCGAAAAACGAAAAGTGGTTTTGGTGGGCACCGGCATAAGGGGGAATTCGTTCTGGGGAAAACAAATTATTGATGCTTTTCCTGATTTGGTCGAATTTGTTGGTCTTTGCGATATTAACGAAAGCAGGTTAAAATATGCCCAAAAGTACATTGGCGTTAATTGCCCGCTGTATTCCAACTTCGATAAAATGCTCGACGAAACCAAGCCCGATTTGGTAATGGTTACCACTGTTGATGCAACGCACGATGAATTTATCATTAAAGCACTCGAGCGCGACATTGATGTGTTGACCGAAAAACCAATGACCACCGACGAGTACAAGTGCGATGCCATAATGAAGGCAGAACGCGCCTCGAAAGCTAAAATAATTGTTGGTTTTAATTACAGGTGGAGCCCTTACATGACCAAAATTAAAGAGCTGTTGGCTGCCAATACAATTGGAAAAATCACTTCGGTCGATTTTCATTGGTACTTGAACACTTATCATGGAGCTTCGTATTTCAGGCGTTGGCATGGCCAAATGGAAAAAAGCGGATCGCTTTGGATTCATAAAGCTACTCACCATTTCGACTTGCTAAACTGGTGGCTCGATTCCGATCCTGCCGAGGTTTTTGCAATGGGCGCTTTGGAACATTATGGCAAAAATGGCCCGTTCAGGGGCGAGAATTGCCGAAATTGTGCACACACAAAAGAGTGTAAATTTTACCTCGACATTACCAAGGACAAGACTTTAATGGATTTGTACGTTGCACATGAACATGTTGATGGTTACATTAGAGATAACTGCTTGTTCCGCGAAGAGATTGATATTTACGATAAAATGTCGGCTCAAATT
>JAFGAF010000091.1 GCA_016933815.1 Prolixibacteraceae bacterium | reverse complement strand
GACGAAAAACCGGTTGCCGAAGGTGGAACAGCTGTTATAAGAGGATACGATCCGTATGCAAAAGATCAAATTTGGACTTTAAAAGATAATGATGGTGTTGAATACAAAGGTGCCGAAGTTACTTCGGAAGGGTTCAACGTTTATGGCCTCGATCCTTACCAATACTATTCGGCCGGTTATGCCTGCTACCTTTCAGATGTTGGCTTGCAACAAGATTCGTGGGATATTTGGGACAATCACATGCCAATTACCAATGTGAAAAACAGCGATATTGTTGGTTTCAAATATTTTGGTTTTGCAGGCCTCGATAAAGATACTAAAGGACTGAAAGCTTTCGAAGGAGCAAAAAAAGGAAACCAAACTGCTTTCAACTTATTTATTACTCCAAAAACCGAAAAAGCTTTTAAAGTGAATGTTTGGATTGACGGACCCTGGGACAATGCTGCCTGGAACGGTAAAAAAATCGGGGTGATTGAAGTTCCAGTTAACTCAAAGCAGGAAACCACAAAATTCACCATTGATGTGGCCAATCATGTTGAAGGCTTAGACAAAAAACACGCAATATTTTTGGTGGCCGAAGGTGAAGGTTCCGATGCGCTTTTCGATTTTATTGGCTTGGGTTTCAGCTCGGCTAAAAAACCAATCGAACGCCATATTGCACCAACAGTAAGTATTACGGTAAACGGAAAAGATATTGAGGTGCCTGCAACTCCGGTTCGTTCAACCAATGCCAACGGCATTACCGGTTATAATTTATATGAAACAACTGTTGCAATTCCTTCGGGATCGGAAAAAGTGCCGGTTGTGAAAGCCAAGGCCGACAACAGCAAAGTGAAAGTGAGCATCGAACAAGCTCCGTCACTTACCGAAGCAGCCTATATTAACTGCAATTACAAAGGTGTTGTAAAAACATATAAACTTAACTTTGTTGCCGAATAACCAAATTCAATACTATTATGAGGTATTTACTTATTACAACTATACTTTTTTTACTGTCAATTACTTTTGCATGTACACACAAGTCGGTACAGCCCGATGAAAACCCTCAGGCCTTTCATTTGTCGGCTGTACGCTTATTGGATAGCCCCTTTAAGCATGCAAGCGAGTTGAATGTAAACTATGTGATGGCTCACGATCCCGACCGCTTGTTAGCGCCTTTTTTGATCGATGCAGGGCTCGAACCCAAAGCCGAGCGCTATGGAAACTGGGAAAATACCGGCCTCGATGGTCATACTGCCGGCCATTACCTTACTTCGTTGGCTTTAATGGTGGCTTCGGAAAACAATGCCGAAGCACGTGAGCGGCTCACTTACATGGTAAATGAGTTGGCACGTTGCCAACAGGCTAACGGAAACGGTTATGTGGGTGGAATACCGGGCGGAAATGCCATGTGGAACGAAATTGCACAAGGCAACATTCGTGCAGGCGGTTTTTCATTGAATGGGAAATGGGTGCCGCTTTACAAT
>JAFGAF010000090.1 GCA_016933815.1 Prolixibacteraceae bacterium | reverse complement strand
TTTCAAGAAACATAAGTATATGAAGATAAAAGTAATAAATCCGGTAGTAGAACTCGATGGCGATGAAATGACACGCGTAATATGGTCATTTATAAAAGACAAGTTGATATTGCCTTACCTCGATATCGACATTAAATATTACGATTTGGGCATTGAATATAGAGATGCAACCAACGATCAGGTCACCATCGATGCCGCCAACGCAATTAAAAAATACGGCGTAGGTATCAAGTGTGCAACCATTACCCCCGACGAGGCAAGGGTCGAAGAGTTCGGTTTGAAACAAATGTGGAAATCGCCCAATGGCACCATTCGAAATATTTTGGGAGGCACCGTTTTTCGCGAACCCATTATTGTTAAAAACATTCCACGCCTGGTGCCCGGCTGGACCAAACCCATTTGCATAGGCCGCCACGCTTTTGGCGATCAGTACAGGGCTACCGATTTTGTTACCAAAGGCAAAGGCAAACTAAGCATTACATTTACTCCCGACGATGGCAGTAAGGCGCAAAGTTTCGATGTTTACGATTTTGAAGGAGACGGAATAGCAATGGCCATGTACAATACCGATGAGTCGATTTACGGTTTTGCCCGCTCGTGTATGAATCAAGCCCTCGACAAAAAATGGCCTTTGTACATGAGTACTAAAAATACAATTCTGAAAAAATACGACGGACGTTTCAAGGATATCTTTCAGGAGGTGTACGACAACGAATTCAAACAAAAATTTGAAGCAGTCGGCATTACTTACGAGCACCGCTTAATTGACGACATGGTTGCAGCAGCAATGAAATGGGAAGGCGGTTATGTTTGGGCTTGTAAAAACTACGATGGCGATGTACAAAGCGATACCGTGGCTCAAGGCTTTGGCTCACTGGGGCTGATGACTTCGACCTTGGTAACCCCCGATGGCAAAACCATGGAAGCCGAAGCTGCACACGGAACTGTTACCCGCCATTTTCGTCAGCACCAACAAGGCAAGCCAACTTCAACCAACCCTATTGCTTCGATTTTTGCATGGACACGAGGCCTTGCTTTCCGTGGCAAACTCGACAACACACCTGAGCTGGTAAATTTTGCCGAAACCCTCGAAAAAGTTTGTATAACAACTGTTGAAAGCGGCAAAATGACCAAGGATTTAGCATTAATCATTCATGGTAAGGAGCTAAAAGAAGAGCACTACCTCACCACCGAAGGATTCTTGGAAGCAATTGATGAGAATTTAAAGAAGATAGTCAAAATGACTTAAGAACTAATGACCAATGACTTAATGACTTAATAACTTAATGACTAATAAAATAAAAATATCAAACGGCCGCTTAGAGGTTCCCGATCGGGTGATTATACCCTTTATTGAGGGCGATGGAATTGGACCGGAAATTACTCGTGCAACGCAAAAGATCGTTGATGAAGCCTTGCGGGTTTCGTACAATGGGCAGCGAAGCATCTCATGGTTTGAAGTGTTGGCCGGTGAAAAGGCTTTCACTAAAACCGGCGAATGGTTACCACAGGCTACGCTCGATTCATTTAATGAATACATTGTGGGAATTAAGGGGCCGCTTACCACACCCGTTGGCGGAGGCATACGTTCGCTAAACGTGGCTTTGCGTCAAACCCTCGATTTATACGTATGCATGAGGCCAGTTCGCTGGTTCAAAGGTGTTCCGTCGCCAATTCGTTACCCATCGCGCGTCGATATGCATATTTTCCGCGAAAACACAGAGGATATTTATGCCGGTATCGAATTCATGACCGGCACACCCGATGCTGAGAAGTTCAAGAAACTTTTGGAGGAAAACTTTGGTATCGAAAATGTTCGTTTTCCCGAAAGCAGTTCGTTTGGAATAAAGCCCATCTCGAAAGAAGGATCGGAACGCCTGATAAGGGCTGCCATAAAATTTGCCATTGACAGAAACCTGCCTTCGGTAACTTTAGTGCACAAAGGGAATATCATGAAATTCACCGAAGGAGCATTCAAAAACTGGGGGTACGATTTGGCCGAACATGAATTTGGTAATAAGGTTTTTACTTGGAAACAGTATGAAACCATTTCAAAAGAAAAAGGGAAAGAAGCCGCACAAGAAGCTAAAAACCAAGCAGAAAAAGAAGGCAAGGTGATTTTAAAAGACGTGATTACCGATGCATTTTTGCAGGAAAGCCTGTTGAGGCCTTACGATTATTCGGTGATTGCTACCATGAACCTCAATGGCGACTACATTTCGGATCAGCTGGCAGCGATGGTTGGAGGCATAGGAATTTCTCCGGGAGCCAACATCAACTATCAGAGCGGGTTTGCTATTTTTGAAGCAACACATGGCACTGCACCAAATATTGCAGGTACGGGCAAAGCTAACCCTTCATCGTTGCTTTTATCGGCAGCCATGATGCTTGAATACATGAACTGGAACAAAGCAGCCGAACACATTTATGATGCTCTGGAACATACATTCAACAAAAGAAAAGTAACCGCTGATTTGTTTTCATTAATGGAAGGTGCCCAATTGGTATCGACCGAAGAATTTGCCAGCGAGGTAATATCAAACATTCATTAAAAGAAAATTTTAAAATTTAGGAATATGGAATACATCAAGAATCGTTTTTATGAAAAAGCCAGTAAGTGTATCAACGAGTACAATAAGCTCAAAAGAGACCATGGCGACAAGGTAATTGCCAATGTAACCATTGGACAGGTAATGACCGGTATGAAAGGTGTACCTAGTTTAATAACCGACACTTCGAAACTCGATCCGCAGGAAGGTATCAGGTTCAGGGGCTATTCCATTCCTGAGTTACGTGAAAAATTGCCCCGTTTAAACCCCGAAGGCGAACCATTACCCGAAGGACTGTTTTACTTGTTATTAATTGGCGAAATACCTAGCCAAGAAGATGTTATGAACCTTTCAAAAGATTGGTCGACCCGTTCGCACGTTCCGCAACATGTTTACGATGTGATTGATGCCATGCCTAAAAACGCCAAACCAATGACCCAGTTCAGTGCGGCAATAACCGCCATGGCTACCGAGTCGTTGTTCCAAAAAGCCTACCGCTCGGGTATTGGCAAAAAGCATTATTGGGATTTCATTTACGACGATGTTATGAACCTTATTGCAAAACTGCCACGAGTTGCAGCTTATATTTATCGTCGCAATTTTCACAATGGCGACCACATTGAACCCAACCGAAAACTCGACTGGGCCGGTAACCTGGCCCACATGATGGGGCACGATTCGGAAGAAGTGAAACGACTGCTGCGTTTGTACATGGTTATCCATTCCGATCACGAAGGAGGTAATGTTTCGGCTCATGCCACCCATTTGGTCGGATCGGCTTTAAGCAACCCATATTACTCGTTTGCTGCCGGAATGCTTGGTTTGGCAGGCCCTTTGCACGGATATGCCAACCAAGATGTTATTCATTGGATCTTCGACATGCTCGACGAACTCGACACCGATAATCCATCGAAAGAACAACTGGCCGATTACGTTAAAAAAACGCTTGAAGAAGGCAGGGTAATTCCGGGTTACGGACATGCTGTTTTGCGCAAAACCGATCCGCGTTTTACTGCCCAGCAAGAATTTGCCGATAAATACATTAAAAACGATAAGCTTGTAAACATTGTAAACAACCTTTACGAAGTAGTGCCTCCAATTTTGGGCGATATAGGCAAAATTCAAAACCCATGGCCCAATGTCGATGCATATTCCGGCGCATTGCTTTACCACTATGGAATTAAAGAATACACATTCTACACTGTTTTATTTGGCGTTTCGAGAGCTTTAGGGGTTTTAGCTTCGTTAATAATGGACAGAGTTTATGGTCTGCCAATCGAGCGTCCATCATCGTTCGAATTGAAATGGTACATCGAAAAGGCTACAGGTCAATCGGGCTCATGTATCTAAAAATCACAAACAAACATAAAGGTTTAAAAAGGCAGTTTTTTATAAGCTGCTTTTTTTATTCCTCAATATCAAACTCAACGATAATATTTCGGATCAAGGAAACACTTTTAGATGAGATTAAAACATAAAACCTGATACCGATTAAACGCATTGGCGAGCACGAAACCGAAATCAGGGAAATTAACCAAACCAAGTTGATGGGGCTGTTTGGGAAGATAAAGGCGTGAAGAAACAATTTTTACCTCACAACCATTTTTGTTGATTTTATTGTTTTACTGTCGTTTGCACTTATATAATATAAACCGGCAGGTAAATATGGTACAT
>JAFGAF010000584.1 GCA_016933815.1 Prolixibacteraceae bacterium | reverse complement strand
CGAAGCGCTTAACAATAAAATAATCAATTACATAAAATCGGAAATTGATCCCAACGAGCTCCCCGAGGAATTTAAAAACAACGAATTGCTGAAAGCGCAAATCGATCAGCTAACCTCGCCATGGATGCGATATTTTCTGAATTACGACCCACTGCCAACATTGGCAAAAGTAACTTGCCCTGTTTTAGCACTTAATGGCGAAAAAGATTTACAGGTTCCGCCCAAAGAAAATTTAAGCAGCATTGAAAAAACACTGAAAGGCGCGGGTAATAATAAAGTTACTGCTATCGAGTTCAAGGGACTGAACCACCTGTTTCAAGAGTGTGAAACCGGATCGCCCACCGAATATGGCAACATTGAACAAACCATTTCGGAAAAAGCACTTACAACCATTAGCAATTGGATAGTCCAAAACACTGCCAATAACTAATCAATCAGTAATAAAAGCGTACAAATCAAGTTGAGACTTTTCTATTTCCGATAGAACAATATATGTCGGAGACTTGGTTTGTGCGCCCTAAAAAAAATAAGATGAGAACATTGAATTGCATATTGCTATGTTCGTGGCTCTGGTTGTTAGGCAGTTTTTTGGCCACGCAACTATGTAAAAAACAACTTTACAAGCAGTCTGTTTCGAAAGTGTATGTCGCACCCGAACAACAAGCCGAAAGCAGCAACAAAACCAGTTACACCAAAACCGGTTCGCAACAAGAAAACCAAAACATTAAAAATCAAAACATCGAAAATCAAAATGCCCAACAATAATCGGCTCCAGTTCTTTCGAAATATGTATATTTGATTGAACAAAATTAAACGGAAACCCATGAAGATTAGGCATTTTTTAATTGCTGCTTTCGTAATATTAAGCACATTGGCCTGTACACAAGGCGAAAAGAAAATAAAAATAGGCTACATACAAATTACCGAAGACCCTGTACTCAACACCGCTAAGGAAGGTTTGTTTAAAGCCCTTGCCGACTCAGGCTTTATCGATGGACAAAACATTCGGATAATCGACAATAATGCTAACGGCGACTTATCAATGATAATAACAATTTTACAGTCGTTACAATCGCAAGGTGTCGATATGATTATTACCAATAGCACGCCATGTATGGTTTCGGCGGCACAAATTATTAAAGAAATACCTGTTGTTTTTACTGTGGCATTCAGCCCCGAACAGGTTAAACTAAAAAGCACACCCGAAAACCTTTACGGAGTTTACGACCCCTATAACTCGACCGATTTTGTGTCACTAATGCAAAAATT
>JAFGAF010000089.1 GCA_016933815.1 Prolixibacteraceae bacterium | reverse complement strand
CCGTTATTCAGCAAAAACAAAAAGCCGATAAAACTGGCCTTCGCAACTTCGAAAAATTATATTTGCACAAGGTTTTGTAATTAATTATTCTTTCAAGTTTTTTTTTGACTTGTACCGAACAATTTTCTTTTGTTTAAGTTTTTATTGTAAAAATTTAAAAAATCAACAATGCAAAATTTTGTTACACATACCATCAATTTGGTTAATGGCGAGCCTGAAACCAAGAAAAACGAAATCAAACAATATTTTGAGAAAACCTACGAAGTCGATGAGCAACTTTATCGCATACTAAAAACCGATGAGGCCTTTTATCGCAGGGCCGATCCATTGCGTCACCCCTTGATTTTTTATTTGGGGCATACCGCTGTTTTCTATGTCAATAAGTTGATGTTGGCCAAACTGATCGATCAGCGGATCAATCCTCACTTTGAATCGATATTTGCAATTGGTGTCGACGAAATGAGCTGGGACGACCTGAACGAAGCACATTACAATTGGCCTACTGTTAATGAAGTGTGGGAGTACCGTTCGAAAGTTAAAGCCTTGGTACTCGATGTTATAGAACGTACTCCTTTAACAATGCCTGTCACTTGGGAAAATCCGTTTTGGATAATAATGATGGGTATTGAACACGAACGTATTCATTTAGAAACATCGTCGGTGTTAATTAGGCAGTTGCCTGTTGAGATGCTCGATAGTTCTGTGTTTGGCGAAGTATGCAAACAGCAAGGCAAAGCGCCACAAAATGAATACCTTACGGTTAATGCCGGCGAGGCACTGCTCGGTAAACCTCAAAATCATAGCTTTTATGGTTGGGACAATGAATATGGCAATGTGAATGAACAGGTGCCTGCTTTCGAAGCTTCAAAATTTTTGATTTCGAACGGCGAATTTTTCGCTTTTATCGAAGCAGGTGCTTACCAAAACTCCAATTACTGGACAGAAGAGGGCTGGGCCTGGTGCAATTATCAACAAGCCAAACATCCTCGTTTTTGGATAAAAACAGACAAAGGATATCGTTTGCGTTTGCTTGCCGATGTTATTGATATGCCTTGGGATTGGCCGGTTGAGGTCAACTATCTCGAAGCAAAGGCTTTTGCCAATTGGAAAACAGAACACGACGGCATTACTTATCGTTTGCCTACCGAAGCCGAATGGTACCGAATTGCAGAAGAAAGTGGGATAAGTGATGGGAATTTTCATGTGACAAAGGCAAATGTGAACCTTGAATATTGGTCGTCGCCCTGTCCGGTAAACCTATACAAGCATGGACGCTTTTTCGATGTAATCGGCAATGTATGGCAGTGGACCGAAACGCCAATAAGCGGTTATCCGGGCTTTAAAGTACATCCCATGTACGACGATTTTTCGACACCCACTTTCGATGCAAAGCACAATTTAATTAAAGGTGGCTCTTGGATATCAACCGGTAACGAAAATACATGGCATTCGCGTTATGCTTTTCGAAGGCACTTTTATCAGCATGCAGGGTTTCGGCTGGTTATTAGTGGTAATGAGCCCAAAACAAGTAATACCTTTTACGAAACCGACAATGAAGTAGTGCGTTCGTGCGAGCTAAACTTTGGCAAAGTGCCTGCTAATTATGATAATTTTCCTGTACAGTTGGCACGATATTGTGTTCATTTAATGCAGGGGCGATCAAAGGTAAATGCGCTCGACTTGAATTGTGATACAGGGCGGGCTGCTTTCGAAATGGCAAAAAATTTCGATAAAGTTACCGGTCTCGATTTTTCGGCACGATTCATACAAGTTGCTACACGCCTGCTCGAAAACGGTTGGCTACGCTATATTGCCAAATACGAAAATGAATTGGTTGATTATAACGATGTGCAACTGTCGGATTTTGGTATCGAAAGAACAGATAATATAGTTTTTATGCAAGCCGATGCCAATAACCTGAAGCCAATTTTTACGGGTTACGATTTGGTGGTAGCAGTAAATTTGCTTGAAGAATTGTATGCTCCCGATCAGTTTTTAGCAAATATTCATCAGCGGCTCAATGCCAATGGGATATTTGTTTTAGGTTCGACCTATAACTGGGAAAAGAACGTTATTAAAAAAGAACATTGGCCAGGTGGTTTTAAGCGCGATGGCGAACCGGTTAGTTCATTTGAGGGTATCAAGTCGATTCTTGAAAAGCATTTTGAACTAGAGCACCAGCCCTTCGATATGTACATGGCAAAACCTTTAACAGCGCGAAATTTTGAGGTTGATGTTTGTGAGATTACTGTTTGGCGAAAGCGTTAGCTGATGGCTACTTTGCAATCGAAAAACTGAATTTTGTAAACCGATCGGGAACCGATTCGACTTTAATGTCGCCCCCAAGGTTCCCGATCAGTTTTTTTACCGTGGGCAAGCCAATGCCAATTGAGTCAACTCCGTTTACATCTTTTTTTTGTCCCGTAACAAACAAATCGAAAATAATGTCGATTTTATCGGGGGCTATGCCAATTCCGTTATCGCTAATGGTAAAATAATGATGTTTATTGTCGTTTTGATAAGTAATGTCGATTACCGGTTGGGCTTTGTTGTTGTATCTTATGCTGTTGTTCAACAGGTTAAGGAATATTTGAGTGAGTGCGGCTTTGTTTACATTGATATTATTGTCGGGCGGCAGGTTGAATTTAACCCTGTTGCCGGGGCTTAAAAGGTTTATGGTGTTGGTTATTAGTTGTTTTATGCTGATGCTTTCGTTCTTTTCAAACAGAAGTTGATCACTGCGGTAATAGGTAAGAATGCCATCTACCAAATTGCGCAGCTTCAGCGACGAATCGTCGATATAATTTAAAAGCTTTTGTCCTTTTTCGTCGAGTAGATTGCTGTAGTTGAGCTTAAACAATTCAATAAACGATGATATATTCGAAAGCGGAGATTTCAGGTCGTGGCTAACAACCGATGCGAAAGTTTCCAAATCGCGGTTTCTTTTTTCGAGTATTTTTTTTGTTTTCTCCAATTCAATGTTGGATTTTCGAAGTTCGAACAAACGTATTACCTGATCGGCCAATAGTTTTAATGCGTCAATTTGAAACTGTTTAAGTTCCCGGGGTTTATCATCAACAATGCACAGTGTGCCAAGCGCAAAACCTTCGGGGCTGAGCAGCGGTATGCCGGCATAAAAAACAACATTGGGAGCTCCGGTTACCAGCGGGTTGTCGAAAAAACGATCGTCGATGCGCGAATCGGGAACAATAAATGCTTGGTTTGGGGTGTTAATAGCGTGAGCACAAAAGGCAACATCGCGGGGTGTTTCGGTGCTTTCGATGCCGTGGTGCGACTTGAACCATTGCCTTTTTGCATCGATTAGCGATATGAGCGAAATAGGTGTTTGGCAAATTTCAGATGCCAATCGGGTAATACTGTCTAAATCATCTTCGGGCAAAGTATCGAGTATTTCGTAACGATACAGTGCGCTTAGGCGTTCTTCTTCGTTATTGGGTATGCCCGGTTTAATCATTTTCCTTTCCCTCTTTTTATGTATCTTAATGCATTTGTTTGAACTTAGTATTTTCAAAAGTAATCAATAATAAGTGGTATTTTGTTAGCTAATGTTTAAAAATTAAATCTTTTTGATATTTATTGGTAATGTTGAATACTTTTGTGTTAGGGTGAACGTTTCTTTAATAATTGCTTTATATTTGCACCGTAAACAAAAACAATTACCCTATGGATTTAGTTTTGAAAATGAGGATTTTAATTGTTTTTCTGCTTATAACATTCTTTTATTGTGGCCGCATTTCGGCTCAGGATGCGCTGTTGTTGCCAAACGACAGTGAATTTCAACATGCTGTGAATGAGCCAGGTGAAGTGGCTGGTCAGAATGATTCGTTGGATTGTCAGAACCGTTGGAATCATTTAACAATTATTTCAGATTCGCGTATCGACGATTTACTAGCCATTCATAAAGAAGAATGCTTGCGAAAGAAAGGTATTGATGGTTACAGGGTTCAAATATTTCAGGGCTCAATGGACGAAGCCTATCGGGTAAAAGCCAGATTTTTATCTACTTATCCCGATTTTCCGGAAAAAAATGTTCATGTGAAGTTTTTGACTCCCGATTTTAGGGTGCGTATTGGCGACTTTCGCAACCGCTCCCAGGCTATAAACCTGAAATATAAAATCATAACCGATTTTCCAAATCCGTTCATTGTTGAAGATATTATAGAATTTCCTGAAATCGGCCGCTAGTGGCCGATTTTTGTTTATCAGATAGTTAGGTTGAAATGAGTGAAGCAATTAAACATGAGTGTGGTGTGGCCATGATAAGGCTGCTCAAACCCCTTTCGTATTATAAAGATAAGTACGGATCGTGGATGTATGGTTTAAACAAACTGTACCTTTTAATGGAAAAGCAGCACAACCGAGGTCAGGATGGTGCAGGTGTGGTATCGCTTAAAATTGATAGCACTCCCGGTGAAGAATACCTCGACAGGTTGCGTTCGGTAAAAGCTAATCCAATAAAAGACATTTTCGATCACATTACCAAAACATACAAAAAGGCCGAAGCCAAAAATAGTGAGCATTTCAGCGATCCCGATTGGGCTAAGGAACATCTTCCTTTTGCAGCCGAGGCTTACTTGGGGCATTTGCGTTATGGTACCTTTGGTCGAAACTCTATTGAATTTGTGCATCCTGTTATGCGTCAAAACAATTGGCGTTCGAAAAACCTTGTGTTGGCCGGCAACTTTAATTTAACCAACACCGACGAGCTTTTCGATAAACTGGTTGGTTTGGGGCAACATCCGAGTGCTTATACCGATACGGTTACCATTCTTGAGAAAGTTGGCCATTTTCTCGATCAGGAAAACGAATTCAAATTCAGGCAATACAAAAACGAAGGTCAATCGAACAAGCATATTTCGCCTTTGATTGAAAAGAACCTCGATATCCAAAAAATACTCGAAAATGCTTCGCGCGATTGGGATGGCGGTTATACAATTGCCGGAATGGTTGGGCATGGCGATTTATTTGTGACCCGCGATCCTTGGGGCATTAGGCCTGCATTTTATTACCACGACGATGAAATTGTGGTTGTTGCTTCCGAAAGGCCGGTTATTCAAACAACAATGAACGTTAAGTACGATAAGGTTAAGGAAGTGAAACCCGGCGAAGCTGTTATTGTTAAAAGAGATGGCAGCATCAGCACCCAAATGGTACGTGTGCCTCACCAGCGTAAATCGTGCTCTTTCGAAAGGATCTATTTTTCAAGAGGTAGCGATCGCGATATTTATATCGAACGAAAAAATCTAGGACGTTATTTGGCACCTATAATTCTCGAAAAAGTAAATTTTGATCTCGAAAACACGGTGTTTTCTTATATACCCAATACTGCCGAAACTGCTTTTTATGGCATTATGGAAGGAGTACGGGAGCATTTGCTCGATTGGAAAAAGAAGAAGATTAAGGCTTTGAATGGTAATTTAACTGAGAAGAAAATTGCCGAAATTATATCGGTGCAGCCGCGTATGGAAAAAATTGCCATTAAAGACGTGAAACTTAGGACTTTTATTACCGACGATAATTCACGCGACGATTTGGTTGCCCATGTTTACGATGTTACTTATGGCATTGTTCGAAACGACGAAGATACCCTGGTGGTAATTGACGATTCGATTGTGAGGGGTACTACATTAAAAGAAAGTATTCTAAGAATGCTCGACAGGTTGAATCCCAAAAAAATCATCATTGTTTCGTCGGCTCCGCAAATACGTTACCCCGATTGTTACGGAATTGACATGGCCCAGCTGGGTAAGTTCGCAGCTTTTAACGCAGCTATAGCACTTTTGAAAGAAACCGGCCAGCATTCGGTAATCGACGAGGTTTACCGCAAATGTTACGAGCAACGTAATTTTGCTAAAGAAGAGATAGTGAATTATGTGAAGGATATTTACAAGCCTTTTACCCCTGAGCAAATATCGGCACAAATTGCCCGCATGCTTAAGCCCGACGATTGTAAGGCCGAGGTAGAGCTGGTTTATCAAACCATTGAAAATTTGCACAAAGCATCGCCCGAACATACCGGCGATTGGTATTTTACCGGTGATTATCCAACACCGGGTGGAAACAAGGTGGTTAATAATTCATTTATATTGTATTACGAAGGCCGCGATGGCCGGGCATATTAATTTGGTGCTTCTTACTGTATATAAAAAGAGCGACTGCAAATTATGCAGCCGCTCTTTTCAATTTATGAAGTATTCTTTAGTTCTTCAAAGTAGCTTTATAATCGTTGAACGATTTGATGTTGTCGTTACAAGCATTGATGTATGTTTTTGCTTGTTCGTTGTTGGGATCGTATTTCAGAATATCTTCGAAAAGCGGCAAGGCTTCTTCAAATTTCTGAACGGCTTTGCTCATGTTGGCAAGGTATTCTGCCGGGTCGCCACCCGATGCGGCTTTGGCCAGTTCGTTGCCTTCGTTGAAAGGTAAGCTGGCTTCTTTCAACATAGGAAGCGTTAACATAGTGATCATTTTTGAGCGGTCGCGACTTTGCGGATATTTGCTTAGAGCATCTTTCAAAATTGCGGTCATTTTGGCGTCGTCACCGGCTTTACGGTAGATATCGGCTACGCGCAACATCGAGGCATCGGCTCTGTAATCGAGGTCAATAGCAGTTTGATATAAGCTTAATGCTTCGTCGTTTTTATCAATTTGGTTGGCGCAATAAGCCATCTCATAAATTACTTTTCCATTGGTCGATTTGTCTTCGGGCACCAATTCAAAGTACTTTACGTAATAATCGTATGCCGATTGAAAATCCTTTTTCTGTAAAAAGCTTGTGGCAGCAAATCTGTGGCTGTTATTGTAAAGTGTTTGTGTGTTTACGTCGTCGGCTATACCTTCTTCATCCGATTTTAAGTAAATTCCCCATTGCTTAATAGCTTCAACGTAATCTTTGTTGCGATAGGCATCGTTGCCATCGTTTTTTGCCTTTAATCCTTCGCTTAAATCTTGAGCAAATACTGCTGAAAAAGCTGAAATTGCTACAATTAATAATAGTATTTTCTTCATATAGTTATTCGTTTAAAAAATTGATTATATACTAGTTACGTTTTTCGGTTCCCAAAGATAGTTAAAATGATCTTTTTTGAAAATTATTGAATAATTTTTAGCAATTTTTTACAAAAGATTTCAATAATCAGGCCAAAATTTTAATTGAAAATATCATGGATTGTAATTGTCTTTATGCCAAAAAGTTAAGATATTTTGCACAATTGTTTTGTAATTGCTCGCTTGTTCGTTGTTTGGAGCAATGTCGAGTATTTTGTTCAATATATTTAGGGTGTCGCCCCATTTTTGTTGCTTGTACAATATTTTTGCTTTAAGCAACAAGGCATCGGTAAAGTCTGTTTCGTTTTGTTGTTCAATTATGGTTTCAACTAACCGGAGGCTTTCGTCCAAATTGTTATCTTCGAAAGCCATTGTTGCTTTTATCAGATTGTTGTTCATTGTTTTGTGTGTAAATAAGTACCTAATTTTTCTGCTTGAATAACTGTTAAATCATATGCTTTGTTCATGGCCATTTGCAGGTTTTTCTCAATGTTTGTTAACGCATATACCTTGTCGAATTTATTTGGGGTTTGTAATGCATTGCTGCCACAAATTGCGTAAACTGGTATGTTGGCTGCTTTGCCAAAGTTCAAAATTGTACCTGGAGCTTTGCCAAAAAGAGTTGATTCATCAATCATACCTTCGCCAGTGATTATTGCATCGGCTTGTTGGGCAAGTTCGAAAAAGCGCGTTTGTTTTAGCACATGATTGGCGCCATGATGAATTTTTGCCTTGAACAAGGCTGCAAATGTAGCAGCAATTCCACCTGCAGCTCCTCCTCCTTTTATGCTTTCAATTTCGGTTTTACAGTGTGCCGATAGTACTGTAACAAAAGCCTTTATTTTGTTGTCGAGCAGAACAACTTCGTTGGGATTAGCTCCTTTTTGCGGTGCAAATGTTTTTGCAGCTCCATTGTCTCCCAAAATATGGTTTTCAACATCAACAATTAATTCTATTTCAGTATTTTGTATTAAGTCAGTTGTTTCGCTGCTGTCAATTTTTTCAATCTGGTCGAGCGTATTGCCACAACCATGTTTTATGAGTCGATCCTTGCTGTAAAACTTTGTTCCTAAAGCCATCAGTGCACCTGTTCCGGCATCAACTGTTGCGCTGCCGCCAATGCACAAAACAATTTTGCGGGCTCCGTTTTTTATTGCATGTTTAATGAGCTGTCCGGTACCGTAACTTGTTGTTAGCAAGGGCGAATATTCGCTTTTTTGCAACAGCTTTAGCCCCGAAGCATCGGCCATTTCAATATATGCAGTTTGCTTGTCATCGATGTAAAATCCCGTTTCGATTGGTCTGTTTAGTGGATCTAAAACCAGGCTTTTTATAAAGCGAGAGTTGCTGAGGAGGGCTAAAATTTTGGCAGTACCGTCGCCGCCGTCGGCAATGGGTATTTTTACAATATCATGTATGTGGGCTTTGTTTAAGCCTATTTCAATGGCATCGGCAAATTCAAATGCACTTAGTGAGCCTTTCATGGCATTT
>JAFGAF010000088.1 GCA_016933815.1 Prolixibacteraceae bacterium | reverse complement strand
TGACTTATTAATTTATGACCAACAACAATATAATGATACAAGACATGACTATAACAGCAAAAATACTCGTACTCGACAATTACGACTCGTTCACCTACAATTTGGTGCACATGCTGAAAGAATTGGCACCCAATGCAAGCATCGATGTTTACCGCAACGATGAAATCAGCATCGAAGAAGTAGGCAAATACGACAAGATCGTACTTTCGCCCGGGCCCGGAATACCCGATGAAGCCGGAATTCTTAAGCAGGTAATTGGAACCTACGGAGCTACCAAAAGTATATTTGGCGTATGCCTTGGTTGCCAGGCCATAGCCGAAGTTTACGGGGGTAAATTACAGAATCTCAACAAAGTTTATCACGGAGTTGCCACACCTGTAAATATAACAAACAACAACGACCGTTCGTTCCGTTGGTTAGAGGATACCATTATGGCTGGCCGTTACCACAGTTGGGTTGTCGATCCGTCATGTTTGCCCAATGATTTGGTAGTTTCGGCAACCGATAACGAAGGATTGGTAATGGCTTTGTACCACCAAACACACGATGTACGCGGCGTGCAATTTCACCCCGAATCAATTTTAACTCCAAGTGGAAAACAAATAATGGCAAATTTCTTGAGCCACCCCCCAACCCCCTAAAGGGGGCTTTGTGAACTACCAAGTTTGAAGGTTTAAGCAATTAATAAAAGATGAAAACATATAAAATGAAAGATACTAACAATAACGCAGCCCAAAAAAAGTCCCCTTCAGGGGATTTAGGGGTCCAATCCCCCCCCTTTAGGGGGCTGGGGGGTGATTTTGGGGTAATGAAACCCATCCTTAATAAACTCATCCAACACAGGACATTAACACGCGACGATGCCAAAGAAATTTTAAAGAACATTGCATCGGAGAAATACAACCAGGCACAAATTACTGCTTTCATGGCGGTTTACATGATGCGAAGCATTACGCCCGAAGAGCTGGCCGGTTTTCGCGATGCCCTGCTTGAACTTTGTGTGTCCGTCGATTTGTCCGATTTCAACACCATTGATCTTTGCGGCACCGGTGGCGACGGCAAGGACACCTTCAACATCTCTACCCTATCGTCGCTGGTAGTGGCCGGTGCAGGCTACAAAGTGGCAAAACATGGTAACTACGGCGTATCGTCGGCATGTGGCTCAAGCAACGTAATGGAATATTTCGGCTACCAATTCACCAACAATGTCGATGAACTTAAAAAAAGGATGGATAAGATTGGCTTTGTATATATGCACGCACCGATGTTTCACCCTGCCATGAAAGCTGTTGGTCCCATAAGGCGCGACCTAGGAATGAAGACTTTCTTTAACCTGATTGGTCCGCTTGTAAACCCATCGAACCCACAAAACCAGATAGCAGGTGTTTTCGATCTCGAAACAGTAAGACTTTACACTTACTTGTTTCAACAAACCGGCAAACAATTTTCGGTGGTTTATTCACTCGATGGGTACGACGAAATTTCGCTTACCGGCGACTTCAAAGTGGTTTCCAACTTCGACGACCTGTTGCTTTCGCCCGAGAAAATTGGCTTACCCCGACTAAAACAAGAACAGTTATTCGGAGGTGATACAATTCAAGAAGCTGCTTCAATTTTCAAAACCATACTCGAAGGAAAAGGCACCGAAGCTCAAAACAGTGCAATATTTGCAAATGCAGGAATGGCAATACGCACCATGCATCCCGAGAAAAGTATAGAACAGTGCATTGAAGAAGCCAAAAGTTCGTTATTGGGAGGAAAAGCGGAAAAAGTAATGGAGTCATTAGTCAATGGTCATTAACCAACAACTAATTAACTAACTAATAACTTAATGACTAATGACTTAATGACTAGTGACTTGATGACTATTGACTTTATGACTTGATGACTATTGACTTTATGACTTGGAAAAATGACAATACTAAATCAAATAAACGAAAATAAACGCATTGAAGTTGCAGCTGCAAAATCAGCAGTTTCAATAGCTGAGTTGATGAAGTACCCTGCTTACAACAAGCCGGCGCCTTCGTTGACAGAGTTTTTGCTCAATCCTGAAAAGAGCGGAATCATTGCTGAACACAAACGACAGTCGCCATCGAAGGGTGTAATTAACGGAAACGTGAATTTAGCTCAGGTGGTAAAAGGCTATGAAGAAGGCGGAGCCTCGGCAGTTTCGGTGCTCACCGATTCAAAATACTTTGGCGGGAACCTGGCCGATTTGAAAGAAGCCACAAACCTGCTTTCCATTCCGGTTTTGCGCAAGGAGTTTATTGTTGACGAGTACCAAATACACGAAGCAAAAGCCTACGGGGCAGCCATTATCCTGTTGATTGCCGCATCGTTAACTGCAGAAGAAGTTGAGCATTTTGCCAAACTATCACGCGAGTTGGGCATGGAAGTACTCTTTGAGGTACACAACGAAGATGAATTGCTGAAAGTATCGAATTACGTTAACGTAGTAGGCGTAAACAATCGCAACTTAAAAACCTTTCATGTTGATATTCAACAGTCGGTAAAGCTGAGCAAGTTGATCCCCGAAAAGTATGTTAAGATTTCGGAAAGCGGCATTAGCAATCCCGAGACGGTAAAGATGTTGAAAACATGCGGTTATCAAGGCTTCTTAATGGGTGAAAACTTCATGAAAGAGGTAAATCCGGGCGAAGCTTTTAGTAATTTTGTAAAAAAGATCCATTAAAAATGATTCATTACGAAAACATAGTACCATGGGGCCGTTCGT
>JAFGAF010000010.1 GCA_016933815.1 Prolixibacteraceae bacterium | reverse complement strand
AATGGCCTTCCAGTCAACACCGTGCATGTTTTCAACATAGAAAAAGTCGCGCATTTGGCGCCATGCCTCGTTGAAAATTTGTGCCCACTCGGTGCGGTAGTCAATGGTCATTTTCATGCCCGAAAGATTGATAGGCTCATCCATTTTTATTGTTGACGAAGGCAAATCAATCACCTTCCATTTACCTTGTTGCGAAACCAGCATTTTTTTGTTATCGGCCGAAAGGGCATACTGGAAGTTACCCAACTCTTCTTCTTTTTGCTTTTTCAAATCGAACATCACAAGGCCACTACCCGGTTTTCCGCCCTGGAAAATACGGTTATAATACACTTTACCGCCAATGCAGTTAATGTTGGTGTAGTAAGCCGGATCGATTGGCAGAGCTACAATGCGTTGGGCAATCCCATCAAAATCGATTTTAGTGACAGGCTTTTCGTCAACCTCATCGGCTTTCTTTTCGTCTTTTTTCTTGCTGTCTTTCGTTTTCGAATCGGCTTCTTTTTCAGCTTCATCTTTCTCAAGCGCTTTCACATCGCTGTTTTCGGGCGCAAAAGGCGAAGGCGTTTCTTTGCTCAGCAGGGCCATATATACCCTGTCGGTATTAATGTAGGCGTGGTTCCATTCGGTACGGCTGTAAATTGGGTTAAAATCGCGCTGCGACGAAAAGAAGAGGTACTTGCCATCGTCGGAAAACGAAGGGCTGCCCGAGTTGTACCAAGCTTCGCTAACAAGTTCAATGTTTCCGTTTTCGATGTTCACCACTTTAATTACACCCATTTGGTTGGGCATTCCGTCGGTAAAAGCCAGCCAGCGGCTATCGGGGCTCCATACAAAATCGCCAAGGCGCGAATATTCGCTATTGGCAAGCATTTTCGAATTACCGGTTTCGGCATCGGTAAGCATCAGTCGGTAATGTTGGTCGTTCCAAGCAATGTAACGGCTGTCGGGGCTCCACAAAAAGCCAAATTTGTAGGTATCTGCACCGCTGGTAAGCTGCCGTGCATCGCCTTCGCCATTAGCGGCTTGAATCCAAATCTCGTATTCGCCGCTTTGATCGCTCAGCCATGCCATCCATTTGCCGTTGGGCGAATAATCGGCAGCACGGTCGTGCGCTGCAGCCGATTGGGTAAGGTTGAAAGTAATGCCTTTGTCGGCCGGCACGGTAAACAAATCGCCGCGAGCCGAAAAAAGTACCCTTTCGCCCGAAGGCGATAAACTGGCCGAACTGATGTTGCCAGAAACATCGGTAAATTTTTCGCGGGCATAATTCAGGTCGTTGTTGATCTGCACCGGTACTTGCTTGGTTTGGCGCGTCGATGCATCGAAAGTAAAGAGCAAACCACCTTTTTCGAAAACAATTGTTTTGCCATTGTGCGATGGGAATTT
>JAFGAF010000583.1 GCA_016933815.1 Prolixibacteraceae bacterium | reverse complement strand
GAAGACAGCAACCGCAGTATTTGGGTTGGAATTAACGGCGGAGGATTGTTTTTGTTCGATAGGGAAAATAACCGTTTTCAACATTATAAACATGAGCCCGATAATACAGGTAGTCTTTCGTCCGATGTTGTGCTCTCGCTTTATGAAGACCGATCGAAAAATTTGTGGATAGGTACTTCTTATGGTGGAGTAAATAAAGTATCGCTTAAGAAAGACCGGATGAGCCGAATTTCGCCCGTTGAACATCCGCTTACTGGTTTCGATAATTACATTCGTTCGGTTACCACCGATGTGCTTGGTAATGTTTGGATTGGGAGCAAGGCTGGTAAGATTTATATTTACAAAAACAGGGAGAAAATTGGAGTAATCCCCGACGATTTACACAATACCGATGCTTTTCCGCCAACAAATGTTTATTGTATGTTTTTCGACAACGATCACAACTTGTGGATTGGCACAAAAGGGTATGGTATTTATGTGATTAAGTCGATGTTGTCGTTTGTTAACCGATTGCAACACAACGATATTGAAGTGGTGCATTTGACACACAATGCAAACGATGCCAACTCGTTGAGTTCCGATAATGTTTACTGCATTGAGCAAGATGTACATGGGCAGTATTGGATCGGCACTTTTTTGGGCGGCCTCGATTTATTGGTCGATCCCTTTGGCACCCCACAAATAAGCAGGTTTGCAGTAAATCAGGAAGATAGTTTGGGAATTGTTTCAACCGAAGTACGCGATTTGTTCTTCGATAACCAGCAAAACCTTTGGATTGCTACCTCCGAGGGGGTATCAATTCTTGAAAGTAGGTATCTTAAATCAGCTCAAAAAAGTTTTATTAATCTAAAAGCTTCGTTAAAGAACTCTGAAAGCATGTCGGGGAATGTTGTTTATCAGATTAAACAGAGCAAAAATAACGATATATTCTTGGCCATGCTCGACGGAGGAATCAACCAGTTAAAAGCCGAAGATTTTCAGAATCGCCAATTTAAATGGATACATCACGAAAGCCCGATTTTAAGCCCAAATGTTTACAGTATTGAAGAAGATCATGTTGGAAACATATGGGTTGGGACCGACAATGGATTGTGCCGATTAAACCCTAACGACGGCGAAATCGAAAAATACAACATTCGAAACTCTTACTTGCCGCTTACTTTTTCTGAAACATGCTCGCAAAAAACAACCAAACAAGAGCTTGTATTTGGTACCAACGATGGGTTTTTGATTTTTCACCCCGATTCAATTAAAAAGGATTCAACCAGTTTCCCCATTTTATTTTCAAAATTAGAAGTGAATGGTGAGCAAATTACCTTACAAAGTTCAAATATTTTAAAAGCATCAATCGAAAACCAGCGCGAAATTGTATTAGCGCATAACCAAAACAATGTTTCGCTTTATTTTTCTGTGCTCGATTTTGAACAGCCCGAAGCCATTCAATATTCATATGTGCTCGAAGGTTACGATACGTTCTGGAGCAACCCGTCGACATCGAATAATGCTACTTACCGAAAAATTGAGCCCGGCGAGTACTTCATGAGAGTGAAAGCAACCAACAGCAGCGGTTCGTGGATGAACAGTGTAGCCACCATGAAAATTGTGGTTACGCCCCCGTTTTGGAAATCGACTACAGGGTTTATACTTATTATTTTAATTGTTTCGATACTTATAACATCGGCTACCATTTTCGTGTATTGGATAATTATCAATAAATACAACACAAAGGTCGAGAAATCGTTAAACGAAAAACGTATTGAATATTACACCAATATTTCGCACGAATTTAAAACCCCTTTGTCGTTAATATTGAGCCCTGTTGAAGAGATAATTATGAGCCCTAAGAGCAACGATTTTGCGAGGAAAAAGGGGCTTCAGATCAAAAAAAATGCAACTTATTTAAAACGGCTTATCGATCAAATACTCGATTTCAGGAAAATTCGCGAAGGTAAAATGCAACTAAAGGTTTCTGAAATCAATGTTATTGAATTTTTCCGCGAAATATATCTCGTGTTTCTGCCCATGTCGCAAAGGCTTGGCGTAAATTTCGAATACAACTACAATGTTGATAAATATTATGGCTATTGCGATATGCACCAACTCGAAAAGGTTTTTTACAATTTATTGTCGAATGCATTCCGTTATACCCCGCAAGGGAAGGATGTACAAATGAACCTCACTGTAGATACTCAAAACGGATGGTTAAAAGCCGAAGTGGTTGATAACGGCACAGGCATCGATGAACAAGAATTGCCTCGCATTTTCGATCGTTTTTACAACAGCCGAACAGGAACAGGTATTGGCCTTTTTTTCTCGAAAGAAATTGTTATGCTGCATAGGGGGCAAATTACCGTACGAAATAATCTTAAAGGTGGTGCTACCTTTGTGGTCGAAATTCCTGTAAAAAAGTCGCTTTACACCGAAAGCGAAATAGATACATTGTCGCCCAAAAGAGATGCATTCGACTTAAATTCAATTGATGATATTGAAGTAATTGTTTCGTCACAACAGGCTAATTATAAAATAAATCACCGAAGTGCCGATTACTTTGAAACCATTCTGATTGTTGAAGACAACGACGAAATGAGAAATTATTTGGCTGCCGAGTTATCGGTTAGGTACAAGGTAATTGAAGCCGAAAACGGCTTAAAAGGAATTGAGCTTGCGCGAAAATATATGCCGCAATTAATAATTAGTGATGTGGTTATGCCTAAAGCCGATGGGTATGAATTAACCCGAACGCTTAAGGATGGCTTCGATACAAGCCACATACCTATTGTTTTGCTAACTGCTGAAGATTCAGATGAAAAGAAACTTTTAGGTGCCGAGTGCGGTGCCGACGATTACGTTGTTAAGCCATTCAATATAAGTTATTTGTTTACGAAAATAGAAAACATTATTGTGCAGCGTAAAAAGCTAAAAAAACGAATTGAGCACGATATGGAAGAGAAAGTAAACGATGGATCCGACAACCAAATTAGCACCGATCATACATTTCTCGAAAAAGTTATCGACTTAATTATTGGTCATTTATCCGATGCAAATTTAAACGTCGAATTTTTGGTTGAGAAAACGGGTATGAGCCGTACCCTCTTTTTCAAGAAAATGAAATCTGCAAGCGGTTATTCACCTAATGAATATTTACGAATAATTAGAATGAAAGAGGCAGCAAGGCTACTAAGCAACAGCGATAAAACCATAAGCGAAATCAGTAATGCTGTTGGTTTTAACGATTCGAATTATTTCAGTAAAACTTTTAAGAGCCATTTTGGCGAAACACCTTCGGAGTATAAAAATAAGAACCAAAAGCAAAGCCTGATATAG
>JAFGAF010000087.1 GCA_016933815.1 Prolixibacteraceae bacterium | reverse complement strand
TGAGGTATGAATAAAAGCCTCCCCAACCCCTAAATCCCCTGAAGGGGACTTTGGGAACTACCAAATTTGGAGATTTGTGCATTTAAATGAATAATAAATGAACGTTTATAACAATAACGGATAAACTAAAAGCCCTAGGGGGGATTAGGTGGCTTTCAAAAAAAAATCCTGTCAGGTTTTATATTGACCTGACAGGATTAAAAGACTCAATGTTTATATTTTACGGTGCAACTGCTCCGATAAATGGTTCCGAATTGGCATCAACACCAATTAAAGCGGCAATGTTTGCCGGTATTGGCGATGCTTCTCCAACACCGGCATACTCAGTTGCCAATTGGAAATCGTTGTTATCGATATCGGCAAATAACGGAAAGTCGATATTTTCCAAATACTCCGAATTGGCCAAAAATTCACTGTTTATTTTTGTTAATTCTTCAGGAGAGAACACATCAATTTGGCACTCTTCGTTTGCATAAGGACTCCATTGAACCATGGCAATTTTTTCGGCATCTTCGTTATAATTGCGTACGAAAACGTTATTGTCGAATGTTTTTAAGTGCGGTACCGAAAGCCTTTCGCATAAAAATGCCGGTTGCCCTGTATTGATCATTGGCGAATCGGATTCTTTTGTGAAATACAAAAGATTGTTAACAAACACATGGCCAAAACGCTTCTCAACATCGGGGCCCAAAGTAACATGCCATCCAAAAACGCCGAGTTGGTCGCCGCGACTATCGCGACGGAAATTTACCCTGCTGTTGATAATGGTATTGTTGTAAATGATCACATCGCGCGAGTTCAGAACAAAAATACCCTGATCGCAGTTTTCAAAAACGTTTCCGGCTACAATAGCTCCATTCGATATTTCGAAGAAAAAACCACTGTGCATTACGTTTTCGACATGGTTATTTACAAATACACCATCGTTGTTGCCAACATCCCACCAAACACCATTCGAATTCGGGTGATTAATCACAAGGTTTTTACGCACAATTGCACGGTGACTTTGGTTAAAAATTTTTACTGCCGATGGGAAGAAACCTGTCCAGTTTTCGATGTTGTTATTTTCGAAGATATTGTTTTCAAGCAAAATGTCGTTCGAAGCAACAATATAAACGCCTTCGGTGTTGGTGTTGAACACATTGCAATTGCGCATCACCAAGCTATCGCTAATAGCAAACATGCCAATTCTGAAACAGTTCGAGAAAGTGCAGTTTTCGAAAACAGTACCAACTACATCTTTACCATGCTGATCAATTTCGAGTCCTACACCGCCAATGTGAACCATTGTGTCGGGATATTGCGTAAAAGTAATACCGCGAATTACAGGTCCCTTCTTGTCGGGTGCTTTGCCATTAACAGCTGCCAATGTGCGAAAAACTGCTTTTCGGAAAGCAGTAATCTCAACCAGTTTATTTTCGGGATTGGTGCCAATATATATTTTATTGTTATCGTAATCGACATAGAATGTTGAATCGCTTACTTCGTTGGTACTGTCGGCCGATTGCAAAAAATGCCCATCGATAAAAACAGCATCGTTATTAAAACGGTGCATTGGTGTAAACTTTTCATTTCCTCTGCGGTTCCACCAACTTTCGGGGCCGGCCGGAAATAAATACTCCCAAGTGGTTGCCCACAAACTGTCGTTAACTTGCTCCCAGGCTTCGGCAACAAGGGTGCCGTTCAAAACAGGTTTTTCGTTGTCATAGGCCTGAATGGTTATGCCCTGATTAAAAACAAGGTTGCCTGTCCTATAAACTCCTCCTCGCAATACAATTGCATCGTTAGTTTCAACATTTGCAAAAGCTGCCTCTATTGTGGTTGGAGCAGACAATTGAAGCCCATCGGCTTCGGCATTCCCATCGGGCGACACGTAATAAATG
>JAFGAF010000086.1 GCA_016933815.1 Prolixibacteraceae bacterium | reverse complement strand
TTATCTTTGATGTAATTTCAATTAACACCCTGTTTTTTAGTTCCTCTTATTAATTATTCAACCCCGCGATCATACCCCGCGGGGTTTCTTCTTTAATATATGTTCATTTATTCGAAATAGCTTGAGTTATCCCAACAGTGTGTGCAAAGTTTTTCTTTCGGAAGACCAATTGCTTCGATTAAATCGTCGAGTTTTTGGAATTTCAGAGAAGTTAAGCCCAAATCTATTCGAATTTGTTCAACCATGTTTTTGTATTCTTGGGTTGTAGGGTCGGCATATTTCTCAAAATCAACGTCTTCTTTGCCTTCAAGTTTAAAAATAGCTTTGCGTGTGGCAAGTTCCAATGTTGTTCGCGAACGGCTGAAGTTTAAAAATTCGCATGGGTAAATCAGTGGTGGACAGGCAATTCGCATGTGAATTTCTTTAATGCCTGCCTGCACCAGGTCTTTTACATTGTCTTTTAACTGGGTGCCCCTAACTATTGAGTCGTCGAGAAAGATGCCCGATTTATCTTTGATCAGATCGGTATTTGGTATCAGTTTCATTTTAGCTACAAGGTCGCGCATTTCCTGATTTTGAGGCATAAAGCTGCGTGGCCAGGTGGGCGTGTATTTTGCGTATGGGCGTTGAAGGGGTATCTGAGCTTCGTTGCTAAAGCCCATTGCGTGGCCAATGCCCGAATCGGGGATGCCTGCAACAAAATCGGCTTGGCAAGTTTCCTCTTGAGCCAGTTTAGCTCCACATTTGTAGCGGCAATGATCAACATTTATTCCCTCGTAAAACGATGGCGGGTAGCCATAGTAAACCCAAAGGAATGAGCAAATTTGCATTTTTTCGTTGGCCGGGCGAATTGTGCGATAACTGTTTGCTTCAATTTCGACAATTTCACCGGGTCCCAAGTATTTTTCAATGGCATAATCGAGGTTCGAAAAAGAGCTGGTTTCGCTAACTGCGCAGTGTGCTCCATCTTTCTTGCCAATAATAATTGGGGTACGCCCCATATTGTCGCGGGCAGCAATCAGCTTATCTTCGTGAAGAATAAGCATTGAACACGAGCCCTTTATCGATTTGTAAACATTTTCGATGCCTTCTTTAATGGTAGGTTTTTCGCAAATTAACAGAGCAACCAACTCGGTAGGGTTTATGCCTCCCTGGCTGGTTTCGGTAAAAACTTTGCGTTGTTTGAGCATGTCGTGGGCCAGCTCGTCGAGGTTATTGATTTTACTTACGGTGCTTAATGCAAAGCGTCCGATTTCTGAAAAAACAACCAAGGGCTGAGCTTCGTTGTCGCTAATAATACCAATGCCGGCATTGCCTGAAAAGTGGGCAATATCGCCTTCAAATTTATTTCTGAAATAACCATCTTCGAGGCTGTGTATAGCCCGTTGATAACCTTTTTCCTTTGAATAGAAAGCTACACCTGCACGTTTTGTGCCAAGGTGCGAATGATAATCGGTACCATAAAAAACATCACCTACACAGTCGTTAACCGACGTTGCCCCAAAAAATCCGCTCATAAAATTGTGTTTGTTAAAAATGAAGTTGACAAAAATAAGAATAAACGATTACCCAAAAAACTTTTTAATGCATTACCGCAAACTTTACTAACAAAATAACATTGAAATCAATGTTGATCAAACGTGTTATTTTATAAAAAACACATAATCAGGTGTTTATCAATTACAAGTCCGTTGGTCACTATTTAATGCACATTCATAAACACAATATCATCGTTAATCAAAATGAGCTTGTACAAGTCAACAATTCTTTATTCTTTTGATTCAGAAATTGACATTTGTCAGTTATTTGACCTGGCTGATGTTGATTGCTGAAAACAAGCAAAACCTTTTTACAGGGGAGGGATGTTTGCAAGTTGAAAGTGTGAGGCAATGAAGGGGTATGAAAAACGAGGAACATTCTAACTATTAATCCTGCTTCGGATAATTACACTTTTTTACATCGAAAAAACAACATAATTGAATATAATAATATTCAAAAGGGTGATTTTTACGCCTAAATGTTGGTGATCGAACAAACAAACCATGATGTGAGTCTCAGTTAT
>JAFGAF010000582.1 GCA_016933815.1 Prolixibacteraceae bacterium | reverse complement strand
TAATCCCTATTCAGCAATCAAATGCTTGAAATAATTATTGCGTTTTTCAATTTTTGGCTCAATTACAAACCTGCAATAAGGTTGATTGCTGTTTTTTGAATAATAATCGACGTGATAGTTTTCGGCCAAATAAAATTTGCTTAATGCAGTTATTTCGGTTACAATTTTGTTTTCGAATACTTTTTTAGCATCTAATGTCGTAATGTATCTTTCAGCAATTTCTTTCTGTTTCGTGTTGGTGAAAAAAATTACCGATCGGTATTGTGTGCCAACATCGGCTCCTTGCCTGTTAAGGGTTGTTGGGTCGTGTGTAAGAAAAAAAACTTCGAGCAATTGTTCAAAAGATATTTGGCCGGGATCAAATTCAATCTTTATCACTTCGGCATGCCCTGTTTCACCTGTGCATACATCGTTATAAGTGGGGGTTTCGAGTGTTCCGCCCGAATAACCGGGCACAACACTGGTTACACCTTTTAAGTTCGAAAAAACAGCTTCGGTACACCAAAAACATCCGCCTCCAAATACAGCTGTTTCGTTATTTGATTTTTCTGTATTATTCATAATTAATGATAATATGATTATAAATACTGCCATTTGTCTATAATTTGTGCTTATAAAACAATGCTTAAGCTGTTTGGTTTATACCAATTTATTGCAGAAGTAATTTTGCAGTATTTATTCTTTGATTATGAACACTTCGTAGGTGTAAAGTTCTGCTTCGCGCCAACCATCCCAGCCAATGCTGGCTTTGTCGTTACTGCAGTGAGCAATGAATTCTTCTTTGTTCCAACTGGTTTTATTTGCTACTTGTGGCAGGAAAGTGCCTGAATTGAAACCCTTTTTAATGTAGATACCATGTTTGCCCAATTCAAATTCATCAATAGAATGTATCTTTTTGAGTGGGCTTAGCACCGATATTTCAATTTTCACTTCATTGAGTTCGTCGGGATTTATCGGATTGAACCTGTAATCGTGTTTTGATGCTTGCTCGGTCATGCGTATTACCGCTTCGTAAAGTTTTACATTGCTCGAAAAGGTGCCTATGCAACCCCGTAGTTCATTTTTGCAATATATTGAAACAAAAGCACCGTAACACTTGTGCAATTCTGCATTATCTGTTTCATTTTTGTTGAAAGCAACCGACCTACCCACTACATTATTTAAAGTTTTGCGGGCAATATCAAGTAATTCAAGCGATGTTGATTGGTTGAAACCAAAAACGGTTTTTTCCATTTAAATTATTTTTTTGACTTGAAGCGCATTAATTATAATACTTATAATTTCGTCGTCACTAAATTTACTTTGGTTAATGGTAAGGTCAAAATCGTCGCACAAAACTTCTTTTCCTTTTATTGAATGTCTGAAATTACTTCTGTCGTGCTCTGTTTCATTGATGTAGTTTATGGCTTCTTCGCGGCTTATGGTTTTAATGCGCATCATTTTTTTAATTCGCCATTCAAGTGGGGCATCAATTCTTATGTGAAGCGAGTCATCAATATCGGAACAAATGATATTTGCAGCCCTCCCAATAATAATTGCAAACCCCTCGATACCAAAACGATGTATTACGTTTATAACCGTATTTCGCACCTTGCGTTCCAGTTGATAATCTTTCGATAAAAATGCCTGCATAATATCGTCGAGTATCGATCGGTCTTTGATTTTGAATACCGATTTTATTTGTTTGGGGTGAATGCTTAGTTTTTCGGCCGATTCGTGAAGTATTTCTTTGCTGATTATTTGCCAACGTTTATCATTCTGCAAACTATTAAGTTGCTCGCACAAATCGGTTACCAATGTTTGTATTGTACAGCCACCTGCCCTCGAAATAGTTATTACCGGACCGGGCTTCGATTTAAAGGAGTCGAGATTTACTTCGCTAATCCTTTTCGACATGTATTCGTGAAAAACATCGCTCATGACACCAATTTTTATTGGTAATTTACGAAATTTTATTCATTGCAGGGATGAGTTTTTACCAAAATATTTTGTTGTATTATAAAAGAAGTGATTGTGCACATTTTAATGTTCGAAAGGAGTAAAATATTGAATTGTGCAAAAAAATGTGAACTAAAAAAAAATCGAATTGTTTTATGGGAAATCGATTATACATCGACAAAAAGGCAACAAACTGGTTAAATAGTTGCTGCCAAGGTTTTTGGGGTTAATGCCGTCTGCACTTGCAGGCGGCTTTTTTGCAAAAAAAAAGGATAGAGTTCTATCCATCCTTTTACAAACCTAACTAAACTAACCAATAAAAAACTAACCAAATCTAAACTTATAAAAACACTGCAAAGATATGTTGAAAAACATATCGAACTGTTAAGCAGACGTTAAGTTTTATGCTCGATAACATATTTTTTTATTTGGTGTTCTCTGCCAGATAAGCTATAGCTACCCAGCGATTCTTGATCTTCTTTTTATGTGATTTAAAGCCTAAACTTACAGCAATACGCTCAATATCAACTAGGTCGTGGTCGTAAAAACCACTCATTATTAACAATCCATTTTTATTTAAAAGTGTTTTGTATTTGGGCATGTCGTCAATAAGCACGTTTTTATGAATATTGGCCAATACAATATCGAAATGGGTGTTTTCAACAGAACTTACATCACCAATTAATGCTTCAATGTTATCGATATTATTAAGTTTACTGTTTTCAATAGTGCCTTCGTATGCCCACTTATCAATATCAACCGCAACAATTGATGAACACCCCTTCATCGATGCAAGAATCGAAAGAATGCCGGTTCCGCAACCCATATCGAGCAAGCTTTTCGCGTTAAGATCCATTTCCAACAAATGCTCAATCATTAACGAGGTTGTTTCGTGGTTGCCAGTACCGAATGCCATATTGGGCTCAATAATAATCTCATATTCGGCATTTGGATAATCGGTGTGAAAAGGTGCACGCACTAAACATTTATCGGCAATAAGCAGGGGTTTAAAATAGTTTTTTTCCCACTCTTCGTTCCAGTTTTGGTCCTTTATTAACTCTTTTGAATAAGCGTACTCAAACATAGGCGAAAACGATAGTTCGTTTATTAAATCATCGCTTACATTTTTGTTGTTTTCGGGTAAGTAAGCTTCAATCTTATCTTCTTGCTCAACAAAACTTTCAAAACCTAAATCGCCGAACGATGCGATTACTATTTCCCTAAACTCTTGATTATCGGGAGTCAATACAATATCGTATTTGTAATAATTCATTTTTGTATATTTTTAATATCAAAGGTAAGTAAAAGAAGCATTTCTTTTTTGTAGCTGAATAAAAGTAACTAATTTTGAACTGTAATTATAACAAAAGCAGCTATTTTGAAATTTAGCACAAAAACACGATACGCAATAAGGACAATGCTCGAAATTGCATCCGACAATAGTGGGAGTGGGGTATTGCAGAAAGATATTGCGTCGAAACAAGATTTGTCGGTTAAATATCTCGATCATATAATCGCTGCATTAAAAGCAGCGGGCTTAATTCAAAACCTCAAAGGGAAGAAAAGTGGTTACGTTTTATCACGTCCGGCAGCACAAATTTCAATGTTCGATATCCACAATGCTTTCGAAAATGGTATTTGTGTTATTGAGTGCATCGATTTGAATTCATTGTGCAAAAAAACAGGTAAATGTAAGTCGCAAACGTTTTGGAAAGGCTTAAACGAAATTGTTTTGGAGCATTTTAAAAACACCAGTTTACTGGATATCATGAATTCTGAAGCATAGTCTATTTTATCATTTTCTCGATTACTTTTATCAACAGCTCAATTCCGGCTAACACCTTTTTATAGTTAAAAATTGGTACTTCTTTTAATGTGCTAATGTATTGATCTTCATCGAATTTGAATTTATTTGCTTGTTGAATAAAGAATGACTTATCTATTTCGTCATCGTCGAAAAAACATTGGCCGAAATGTATGCTGCCCACAAATACCCCATTAATATAAAATGGATAAGCTATGTCCCAGAGCCCATTCGAACATTTGTAGCTAAGAACTTGATTGGGTTGATAATTGTTCTGAAAAAATGTTTCACTTTCGAAACAACTTTTCGAAGCTTTTTCGTTCTTTTTGTGAAAATTGGTACATATTTTTTGCCATCCTTGCTTGAGCAAAATATCGTGTTGTGCACTAAAAATGGCTACTCCCAAACCGGTAAAAGTATAAAACGGTTCAATAACATCTTTTAAATTATTAATTTTTAAAAGCGTATCAATACTGGCTGATTCTGGCTTAATTTTTTTATCGAATAGTGGATTAAACTCAATTGTTTCCATTTTTTTCGATATTTCAATTAAATGATAGCTCTCTGTCATTTTTTTGTCATTTGATTTCAATTCAGATTAACAAAAGTGAATCAATTTAGTTTTTATAAATGATTACTTTTGCACGCAAAATAAATATACGATGGCACGACGAAATAAAAATGTAAAACCGATATACAACCAAGTTAAAATAGTTGACATTGGCGCCGAAGGCAAAGCTATTGCCAAAGTTGACGATATTGTTGTTTTTGTGCCACATGCCATACCGGGCGATGTGGTTGATATTCAGGTTACTAAAAAACGGAAACGTTTTCGCGAGGGCAGGGTTGTGGCCTATCACGAATATTCGAGCGACAGGGTTGATGCTTTTTGTGAACATTTTGGCATTTGCGGCGGCTGTAAATGGCAGTATCTGCCCTACGAAAAGCAACTGTATTACAAGCAAAAACAGGTTGTTGATCAGCTTACCCGAATAGGTAAAGTTGAATTGCCCGAAACCAGTCCGATTTTAGGATCAGAACAAACAACCTTTTACCGCAATAAACTCGAATTCACATTTTCGAATAAACGCTGGCTTTTAAACACCGAAATTGAAAGCAATGCTGAAATTGATCAGTCGAATGCTCTTGGTTTTCACGTACCCGGGCTTTTCGATAAGGTTGTTGACATTAATAAATGTTGGTTGCAAGCCGATCCGTCAAATGCAATCAGAAATGAATTGCGAGCGTATGCGATTTCCAAGGGGCTCGAATTTTTCGATATCAAACAGCAGCGTGGTTTTTTGCGTAATGTAATTGTTCGTACAACAAGTACAGGCCAATTAATGGTGATTGTTTCGTTCTTCGAAAACAAAACCGAATTAATTAATGGTGTAATGGATATGTTGGCACAAAAGTTCACACAAATTACATCGTTAATGTATGTTGTAAACAGCAAAGGAAACGATACAATTCTCGATCAGGATATTTTGGTTTATAAAGGTAACGATCATATTATTGAAGAAATGGAAGGCCTCAAATTTAAGATAGGGCCAAAATCGTTCTATCAAACCAATTCGCAGCAAGCTTACCGACTTTACAAAATTGCCCGCGAATTTGCCGAATTAAGCGGAAACGAGATTGTTTACGACCTTTACACCGGCACCGGTACAATTGCCAATTTTGTTGCCGGTAGCGCCCAAAAAGTAATTGGAATTGAATATGTTCCCGAAGCGATCGAAGATGCCAAAGTTAATTCTGAAATTAATGCTATTCAAAACACACTTTTTTTTGCCGGCGATATGAAACAAGTGCTTAATATCGATTTTATTGCCCAACATGGTAGCCCCGATGTTGTAATAACCGACCCGCCAAGAGCAGGAATGGAGCCAAAAGTTGTTGAGAGCATTTTAGCAGCTGCCCCACAACGTATTGTATATGTAAGTTGTAACCCGGCAACCCAGGCGCGCGATTTGGAATTGCTCGATCAGGATTACCGGGTTACAAAAGTACAACCGGTTGATATGTTTCCGCACACACATCATGTCGAAAACGTGGTTTTACTCGAAAAAAGATAGCTTATTTATCTTTCGGGCCAATTAAGTCGAATAAATTTTCTTCGGGTTTTGGGCTTATACCAATGCCTACATTAATGATTTCAAGAAACGAGGCCTGCCCCCTAATGCCATAGCTACTGCCCACATAAACAATTGTATCGTTGGTGGTTATGCAGTTGTGGTCGACTAAACCTTGTAACGAAGCCTGTATGGTTTCATCGCGGGTTGTTTTGGGCTCAATTAACGATGGGAAAATTCCGTATGATAAGGCCAACTCGCGCATAACTCTGGGTCGATAACATTTTGCAAATACAGGCATCTCGCTTCTGAAAGCCGATATGTGCCTTGCATTGTGCCCCGAAAGTGTGTCGGTAACAATTGCAGTAGTGTTCATTTCGCTTGCAGCTTTGTTGGCTATTTCGGCCAAAAACGACGAAGTATCAAAATTTATTGGTGGTTCAATGTCGTTACGCCGATCTTTGTGCTCTTCAACCTCGATACATACTTTGTTCATTACCTTAACCGCTTCGATACCATATTTGCCGTAAGCAGTTTCGCCACTAAGCATAATTGCATCGGTACGGTTATAAACGGCATTGGCTATATCGCTCACTTCGGCACGGGTAGGGCGCGGGTGTTCAATCATTGAGTGAAGCATTTGGGTGGCCATTATTACAGGGCGTTTTCGTTCAACGCACTTTTTAATGAGCATACGCGAAACAACGGGTATTTTCTCGGCCGGAATTTCAATTCCCAAGTCTCCTCGTGCAATCATAACCCCATAAGTAACATCGAGTATCTCATCAATTTTATCAACACCTTCCTGGTTTTCAATTTTGGCAATTATGCGTATGGGGCTTTGATGTTCATCGAGAATTTTTTGAATATCGAGCACATCTGTTTTGTTACGAACAAACGAATGCGCAATAAACTCAATGTTGTTCTCAATGGCAAACAAAATAAAATCTTTGTCCTTTGCTGTTAACGACGGAAGTTTAATACTAACACCGGGCACATTAATGCTTTTTCGGTTTTTTATAACACCATTATTGGTAACTTCGGTGTACAGGAAAGTATCGTCTTTCGATTTTACTTCCAGTTCAATCTCGCCGTCATCGACCAATAATTTGGCACCAACATGAATGTCGGCAACAAAACCCGGGTAGTTTACTTTTAAACAATCGGTTTGAGACAAATCGCCGGTCACTTTAATTTTATCGCCATACTCAACAGCAAGATCATTTTCTAGTTCGGCTGTGCGCACTTCGGGGCCTTTGGTATCGATTAAAATGGCAATTTTATCGGAGACCGAACGCACATTGTTCATTATTTTTGTTGCGCCTTCGCGGTTAATGTGGGCGGTGTTCATCCTAACCACGTTCATGCCATTATCGAATAAGGCTTTAATATATTTTGGGTCACAATTCCAGTCCGAAATTGTAGCCACAATTTTTGTTTTCTTCATTTTGTGAAATCTGTTTTCTGTTCTCATTTTTTCAGCGTGCAAAAATAGATATTATAAGTACCTGTGATAAAAATCAGCATTAATTTATCATTATGAATTGTATTGTGATAATATAAACTGCTAACTTTGATTTTTGTTAGAAAATTAGTAAAAAAATGGAACATTTGACATTAACCACACCTGCTTTGTTGTTTTCGGCCGTATCGTTAATACTGTTAGCATATACCAACCGTTTTTTGGGATACGCCCAATTGGTTCGTAATTTATACGAAAAATTCACCCAAAACCCCGATGCTGTTTTGTTGGCGCAGATCAAAAACCTGCGAAAGCGCCTTTACCTAACCAAGTTTATGCAAATATTGGGAGTGTTAAGTTTATTCTTTTGTGTTGGTTCAATGTTTCTTATTTACATCGACTTAATGATATCGGCAAGCTGGGTTTTTGGTATTGGCTTGTTATTATTAATTGTATCGTTGGGAATTTCGGTGTGGGAAATTCAAATATCGGTAAAAGCGCTCGACCTTCACCTTAAAAATATGGAGAAATAAGTTTTATGCAATATTGCGTTGCTTTTTAATTTCGTTGTAGGCTTCCTGAACTTTTTGAAATTTCTCTTTTGCTGCAGTCTGAAAATCTTCGCCAAGGTAACTTACTTTATCGGGGTGATATTTAACCGCCATTTTTCTGTAAGCTTTTTTCACATCTTCATCACTTGCATCGGGCTGTATTTCAAGAATTTTATAGGCCGAATCGGTATTTTTGATGAACATCGATTTTATTGATTCGTAGTCGGTACTACTAATGCCAAGATGAACACTAATGTGTGCAATGAGCTTAAGCTCCGACTCATGAATTTGACCGTCGGACTGTGCAATTCCAAATAAAAAGTGCATAAGTTGCAGTCGCGATGCATGATCCATGTTGCGCCTTATTTGGTTACAAACATCGGTAACCGGTATGTTTTGCTGTAGTAAATCGTGCAAAAGTTTGATGGCTTCGTTGGCCGAATCGATACCAAAATTGCGTACAAAAAAATCACGTACGTAATTCAACTCCGATTTCATTGTTTTACCATCGGCTTTCATAATTGCAGCTACCAAAACCAACAGGCTCATTACGTATCCGCCGGTTGTAGGTTTGCGGGTATATCCGGCTCCGGTTTGTTGATACTGTTGATTATTAAGTGCCGAAGTACCTTTGTCGAAAGCCGATCCAACAACAAAACCAATTATTGCTCCAATTGGGCCGCCGGCAAAAGCTCCCAAACCTGCTCCGATCCATTTTCCAAATTTTGCCATCTCTTTTTATCTGAATTTGTTGTGTATGTTTAATATTTGTGGCAAAAGCATTTGTTGTCCGTCATTTAGGATTACAAAATCGCTTTTGCTAATTTTTTCGCTGTCGGGCAGTTGATTTTTAATGCGCTCAAGCACCAATTCTCGCGATATTGTATCGCGTTGCATTACCCTTTCAATTTTTACTTCCAAAGGGGCAATTATTAATACAATTTTATCAAATTGATCAATTTGCCCGGTCTCGTAAAGTATGGCTGCTTCTTGAATTACGTATGCTGTTTGTTGATGCTGAGCCCAGGTTTCAAAATAATTTCTTACTGCCGGGTGTACAATTGCGTTGATTTTTTCGAGCGCAATTTGATCGTTAAAAATTTTCGATGCTAATTTTTTTCGGTCAAGTGTATTGTTTTTCAGGTAAATGTCGGATCCAAAAGAATCTGAAATTTCTTGCTTAATGTTGGGGGCATTGTTCATAAGGTGCTTGGCTGCCAAATCGGCATTAAAAACCGGTATTCCTAAATTTTTAAAAACATCGCAAACGAGCGATTTGCCTGAGCCAATTCCGCCTGTAATACCAATTTTAAGCATATTTATTTTTTTTGAAGAAGATAATCGACCTCAAGTGGTGTATAGTTAAGTGATTTAATGTATTGGGGTACCCTTACTGCATTTACAGTGTATTTTTTGTTTTGAGAATTAAGTTGTTCGAAATTGACACTGAAAATAAACGATGTATTATTGATGTTGGCATATTTTTCGACAGGCACTAAGCATTTAACTTTTACTTTTGGTGGTAAAATAATCATGTTAACGCTATCGGGGACATTAATTTTTTCGATGCTTATTTCAGCATTGTATTCGGTATATAATGAAACCGGAATGTTGGTGGCGATTTTTTTACGGTCGAATTGAACCTGCTCTATTTCTTGTAATTTGATATTCTTTTTATTTACTGTTGCGTTAATATTGTTAAAAACCAGTTGCCTTGTTTCAACACAACAAATCGAATCGATGATAGATTTTGGCCCGCTAACTGTTATCGAATCGGGATCAAAGCTGATTGAATCACTCAAAAAGTAGTGTGTATCAAATTCGAGTTTGAAATTGTGCTTCACTTTTTTCTTTGCACTTACAATTTGATCGAATTTGAAATTTATTATTTCGGGGGATATTTTCAATAAAGTAATTTCGGAACTTACTTGTTTTGAAATTTGTGGAAGGTATTGGTTCAGGTTTAATGAGAACTCGTTTCGGTTAACATCATCCATCATGTTCAACGTGAATTGTTTAACATTGAAATTAATGGGGTTGATGGTAAGCTGTATTTTATGGCGCAATAATGTGAAACCATATGATTTTAGCATCACGTTTATTTTGTGCGGCGGTTCGTTAACCAGAACCTTATCCTTGGGCAAATTAGTGTACCTGATGGGGATACCAACTTCAACTTCGTAACTTTTTCCTAAAACACTTACCAACCAAAGAATTGATGAGACAACAACACATAAAAGGAATATTACCGGACGGTTATCCTTTTTAAGGTTAAATAACCTTATTTGTTTTTTTATTATAACATACCAATCTTTAATCACAATGCCTCAGTATTTAGGCTGTAAAGTTAGTAATTTGGGATATTTAAAGAAAAAAAAGAAGGGTTTCCCCCTCTTTTTATTTTTGAGCTTGTTGAATATCGGTAGGATCTTTAATGATGCTGCTTTTATCAACAGTTAGTTTTGTGTTCTCGTCAACCTGAATGACCACTACTGTATCTTTCAGCGATGATATTTTGCCATAAATTCCACCGGTAGTAATTACTTTATCGCCTTTTTGTAACGATTCGCGGAACTTACGCAATTCTTTTTGCCTTTTTGCTTGTGGACGAATCATGAAAAACCAAAAAATTACCAAAATGGCAATTAAAGGTAGAAACATACCCAGTGGATTTCCCGATTCAGCACCTTCGGCCGGTGCTGCCATTAAAATAATGCTGTAATAATTCATATAATTCAGTATTAAAGTATTAATATTCTGTTTTATTTATTTTCGCCAATTAAACCTCTTCCGGTTTTTAAAATTTTACCTTCCTTTTTAAGCGAGTTGTAAATTTTATCTAAAACACCGTTAATAAATGTTTGGCTTTTTGGGGTACTGTAATATTTAGCTAAATCGATGTATTCGTTCATCGACACTTTAGTTGGTACCGATGGGAAATACAAAAATTCACAAATTGCCATTTCCATTATCAGTACATCAATAAATGCAACCCTGTCGAGATCCCAGTTTCGGAGGTGGTTTTTAATTGTTTCGCGATGTTCGGTGCTGTTTAAAACAGCTTTGCGGAACAATGTTTTGGTAAAGTTAATGTCATCGTCGTCTTTAAACAAAGGCATAAGGCTTTTGAAATCGGGGGTTGATGCTTTGAATTTGCTTAATGTTTTAATTATCATACTTATAACAAATTCCAAATCATCGTTCCAATATATGCTTTTTTCTTCTAAAAGTTGATGTATATCGTCAATTTCGGCAACAATGCTGGCATAAAAGTATTCAACAATTAACCGGTCGTTGTTTATGCTGTGATTTTCGTTCAGCATATAATTCTTGAATTCATCCGACTCGCTAAGCATTGCAAAAAGCTTTCTGATCAGTTCGGTATGATCGTGCCAACTTAATTTTTGCTTATTTACATATTCCTGTAGTGCAATGTTTTCAGAAACTTTTTGAATAATGATATTGTTGATAAAACGAGTGTTTGGATTCAGATCATCTTCGGTAGGAAAGTTTTTGTGCTTTCGCATTTCAATTTGTTCGGCAGCAAATTCTTGAACACTAACAAGCAAGAGCAGCATAAGGTGATATAAATCGTACGATTTATTAATACTGTGAAATAACTCTTTTTCAGCTAAATTAATTGTCTGATCGGGTGATGTGTGGAATGCATATAACGATTGCATTACCTTAATTCTTATTATTCGTCGACTTATCATTTAAAAGAACTGTTTTAATGTTTTTGGCAAAAATAACTAATTTTTAAAACCTGTGCCGATAATTATCCATTGTTTTATGAAATGTTAAATAAATATATCTAATCGAGTTTGAAAATATCAATTTTTTCAGAACTTGAGTTTGACTGATCTTTATGCTCTTTGCTGTTTTCTATTGAGTTTTCATTTGTAATAATTTGATAATCTGAATTGTTTTCCATTTCGTCATCTTCTTCATCGTTTTCCCATTCGTATTGTTTACGGGGCGGACCTTGCCGATAATAAACCAAGGCAAGCATGGTTCCCGATAATGCGCCCATTAAGTGCCCGTCCCACGAAATACCTTCCTCGGTTGGGAAAAGACCCCAAAAAAAGCTTCCATACAGGAAAGTAACAATGAGCGAAATGGTTAACAAACGAACATCGTTGCGCAAAATGCCCGATAAAAACAGAAATGCAGTTAAGCCATAAATGATTCCGCTGGCGCCAATGTGCCATACTTCGCGGCCACCGAGCCATAAAAATATGCCCGACATGAAATAATTGAGCAAAAAAATGCGCATGGCCAAATTACGATAAAAGAAAAACAGCGCAGTACCCAATACAATAAATGTTGATGAGTTCCCAATTAAATGCTTAAAGCTACCATGCAGTAAGGGCGAAAACAGAATGCCGGCAAGCCCTTTCAGCTTACGTGGATACATGCCGAGCTCGTGAAAACTGGTGTCGAAAGTTATTTCGGCTAATTTTATAAGCCAAATTATCATCAAAAAAATAATCGGAACAAATAAACTGTACTTGAATATTTTTTTCTCCATTTCGATTTGCTCTGGAGATAAGGGCTGCGGATAATATCGAAATGTAAATTTACTCATTCAATAGTTGTTCAAGTGTTTTGCAAAATCCCTCAATATCGTTGTGTGTAGTATCGAATGCTGTCATCCAGCGAACTTCGTGTTTATTTTCATCCCAGGGATAAAAAAAGTACTCTTTTTGCAGTTTGTCCCTGACCCCATCGTCGATAATGGCAAAAACGCCATTGGCTTCAACCTTTTGAGTAATTTTAACGCCTAGAGCACTTACTTTTTCAGCCAGAATTTTTGCCATATTATTGGAATGTTGAGCATTCTGTTTCCATAAATCGTTTTCGAAATAGGCGAGGAATTGTGCTGAAACAAAGCGCATTTTTGAAAAAAGTTGAGCCGATTGTTTCCTCAGGTACTTGGCATTTTCTGCTAATTCGTTATTGAATATCAAAACTGCTTCGCCCATCATCATTCCATTTTTTGTGCCTCCAAACGAAAGTACGTCAACTCCTGCGTCTTTTGTAAAATCAGCAAAAGGTAAATTTAGGGCTACGGCAGCGTTAGCAATTCGGGCTCCATCCATGTGCAAAAACATACCATGTTGATGTGCCAAATCGGCAAGTTGCTTAATTTCGTTAACCGAGTACAACGTGCCCATTTCGCTAACCTGCGAAATTGAAATCATTCCGGGTTGTGCATGGTGCTCAAACCCAAAACCGTGTAAGTGAGGCAGAATTAATTCGGGACGTAGTTTTCCGTCGGGTGTTTCAACCGGAATTAGTTTGCTGCCCGAAAATTTTTCAGGTGCTCCACATTCATCAACCATTATGTGTGCAGTTGAAGCACATATAACCGATTGGAACGAGCGCAATAAAGTTGAAATAGCCAAAACATTTGCTCCTGTTCCGTTAAAAACAAAAAAAACTTCGGTTTTGGGACCAAAAGCAGATTTGAAATGCTCAATAGCCTTTTGAGTGTAAACATCATCACCATAGCCAGTTACGTGGCCTTGATTGGCCTTGCTAATGGCTTCAATTATGTTTGGATGTACTCCTGAGTTATTATCGCTGGCAAAACCTCTTCTATTCATTTTCTTTTTTAAAGCAAATATAGCTTTACAAAGCAGGAATTGAAAATTGATTGATCAGAAAAGCCGACAGAGATAAAAAAACTACTGTTTTTCGATCCACGAAATAATTTTTTCGTCGAATGGTTTTGTTCGAGGCGAAACAAAGCCATGCAAAGTACCATCGGGGTTGATCATGAATTTTTGGAAGTTCCACTGTATCTCGGTATCGGCAACAGTTGTAAGCCATTGATATAGAGGATGCATATCATCGCTTTTAACCGATATCTTTTCCATCATCGGAAAGCTTACCCCATAATTGATGCGGCAAAACTCGGCTATTTCATCGTTGGTGCCGGGTTCTTGCTTCATAAAATTGTTGGCAGGGAAACCAATTATGATGAAATTTTTCTCTTTATAGGTTTGATACAGTTTTTCTAAATCGTCGTATTGAGGCGTTAATCCGCACTTCGAAGCTGTATTTACAACCAATACTTTTTTGCCGTTAAGCTGATCGAGCCGATAAGGTTTACCCGAAATGTCGTTAACAGTAAACTGGTGAAAATTCTGTACATCCTGAGCAAGCAGTGCACCTGCAAAAAGAATTGAAATTATCAAAGTGATTGTTCTCATTTATTTTACGATTTATTTAGATGTTTAAACCACAAATTATCAAAAAAGTTCAGCAAAAAAACATCTAAAACATTCAATTTATTCGATATAAGTTCTATTTTTATTTTTTGATTAGAAGAATTGATGTATAACCCAAAAAATAAAGTGATGAAGATTATCCTAAAATCAATGTTTATATTCTTGTTAACGGCCGTTACATATTCATGTTCGACAGTACCAATTTTGGGGCGCAAACAAATTAACTTATTGCCCGAGTCGCAATTGGTGGGAATGAGTTTAACCAGTTATAAAGAGTTTTTGGACACCAATCAGGTTATCAACTCGGGAGCCTATTTCGATATGGTAAAAAACACTGGCAATAAAATAGCTTTTGCTGTTGGTAATTTTTTGGCTCAAAACAACTTATCGAATCGACTCGATGATTTTAACTGGGAATTTAATTTGGTCAAAAGCGATGTGCCCAATGCATGGTGCATGCCCGGAGGCAAGGTCGTTTTTTACGAAGCCATAATGCCCATTTGTATGAACGAAGATGGTGTTGCAGTTGTTATGGGACACGAAATTGCTCATGCTGTAGCCCGCCATGGCAACGAACGCATGAGCCAAGGTTTAATTGCTCAGTTTGGTGGAATGGC
>JAFGAF010000581.1 GCA_016933815.1 Prolixibacteraceae bacterium | reverse complement strand
TTTGTCGGGTTCGTCAAGGTTCATTGTTGGCGGGATAATATTATCGCGTATGGCCAACACCGAAGCAATTGCTTCCACAGCACCGGCTGCTCCCAACAAATGGCCTATCATTGATTTATTGGAACTAATGTGTAAGTTATCCAATGTGTTTGCAAATACCTTTTCAATGGCTTTTGTTTCGCTTATATCGCCAACAGGGGTTGATGTGCCATGGGTATTAATATAATCAACATCGGCAGGGGTTAATCCGGCTTCCTCTAAAGCATCTTCCATTGCCTGAATGGCTCCTAAACCTTCGGGATGAGGAGCTGCAATATGATAAGCATCGGAAGCAAAACCACCTCCTGTTATTTCGCAATAAATTTTTGCGCCGCGTGCTTTAGCGTGTTCCAGTTCTTCCAATAACAATGCGCCACTTCCTTCGCCCATAACAAAACCATCGCGATTGGCATCGAAGGGGCGTGAGGCTGTTTGGGGCGAATCGTTTCTTTCCGATATGGCTTTCATGGAACTAAAACCACCTAAACCCGAACGGCTAATGCAGGCTTCTGAACCTCCGGCAAAAATAGCAGGGGCTTTGCCCAGTCGAATCAGGTTAAAAGCATCGATTATAGCATTGTTACCCGATGCACATGCGGAGGTTGTTACATAGCTAATGCCCCGTAAACCGTAACGTATTGATATATTGCCTGCTGCCAGGTTGGAAATAAGCTTGGTGATAAAAAAAGGGCTAAACCTGGGCATTTCGGTATTTTTTGAAAACGACAACACTTCGTCTTCAAAGGTTTGAATGCCCCCGATTCCGGATCCCCAAATTACGCCAATACGTTTTAAATCTGTTTTATCCAAATCCAATTCAGCATCTTTTATACACTCTTCCATAGAGGCTATGGCGTATTGTGAAAATAAATCCATTTTTCGGGCTTCGGCTTTTTCCATGTATTGCAATGCATCAAAACTTTTCACCTCGGCTGCAATCCGGGTTTTAAAAGGAGTGGGGTCGAACTTGGTTATGGTGTCAATTCCACTTTTACCTTCTGTTAGGTTTTTCCAAAATGTCTCGACATTATTTCCTATTGGTGTTATGGCTCCTAAGCCAGTTATTACGACTCGTTTCATATTTTTATTTAAATAAGGTTAGCGGCTAAATGATTTTTTTTGCCCCTGAATAAACTTCTTCAATATTTACAATTG
>JAFGAF010000580.1 GCA_016933815.1 Prolixibacteraceae bacterium | reverse complement strand
GTTAGGGTATATGAACTAAAAAAGTAGTTTGTAAATGACTTAAAAACAGCATTATGAAGCCAATTCCAACCATTATCCTGTTAACTGCATTATTAATTTTTACTTCGTGCGGTCATGGTAAAAAGGGGTTTTTACATACCCAAGGTCGTCAAATAGTCGATGCCAACGGAAATAATGTCATTTTGCGTGGAGCAGGGCTTGGTGGTTGGATGTTGCAAGAAGGTTACATGTTGCAATCGTCGGGTTTTGCCGATACGCAACACGAAATGAAGGAACATATTGTTGCACTTGCAGGCCATGATGCAATGGAAGCATTTTACGATGCCTGGCTGAATAATTACTGTACCAAAGCCGATGTCGATTCAATGGCTGCATGGGGCTTTAATTCCATAAGGTTGCCCATGCATTACAACCTTTTCACTTTACCCATCGAAGACGAATCTGTTGCAGGGCGCGATACATGGCTCGATCGGGGTTTCGATATGGTTGACAATTTGCTCGATTGGTGCGAGGCCAACCAAATGTACCTTATTCTCGATTTACACGCTGCACCCGGCGGACAAGGTAAAAATGCTTCCATTTCGGACTACAACCCACAAAAACCTTCGCTATGGGAAAGCCCTGAAAACCAACGTAAAACCATTGCCCTTTGGCGAAAATTGGCCAAGCGCTATGCCAACGAGCCGTGGATTGGCGGCTACGATTTGATTAACGAACCCAACTGGGATTTCGAAAATTCGGGCAACCAAAATGGCTGCAACTGCGAGAAAAACGAAGCGCTTTGGGCATTGTTTGAACAAATGACCAAAGCCATCAGGGAAGTCGATCGCAACCACATCATTTTCCTTGCCGGAAACTGCTGGGGCAACAACTACAAAGGCTTACCCGATTTTACCCAATGGGACAACAACATTGCCATCAGCTTTCATAAATACTGGAATTTCAATACCCAAGAATCGATACAATGGGCAATTGACATGCGCGAAAAGTATAACGTACCAATTTGGTTGGGCGAATCGGGTGAAAACTCAAATACTTGGTTTGCCAATGCCATCTCGTTGGTCGAAAGCAACAACATAGGTTGGGCTTGGTGGCCCTATAAAAAAATTGAATCGCGTACCGGCAGGGTTACAGCACCCAAAACTATCGGATATCAGAATTTGCTGAATTATTGGCGTGGAAATGCCGAAATACCCTCGCCTGAGCAAGCTAAGCAATGGCTTGTTGAACAAGCCGAAATGCTCAAACTCGAAAATTGCAGCATAAACTACGATGTGCTCGATGCCATGTTCCGGCAAGCTCAAGGCGACAAATCGGCAAAACCTTCGAAAAAGCACATTTTACCGGGCAAAATATTCGCTGTTGATTACGATTTTGGGGCCAATAATTTTGCTTGGTTCGATTCCGATACCGCCAATTACCGTACATCGACCCAACAAAACACCCGTTGGAACAAAGGAGGAAAATACCGCAACGATGGTGTTGATATTTTTTCGTGCAACGATGAAATTACCAAGGGTTATTGTGTGGGTGCAACCGAAGCTGGGGAGTGGCTGCTCTATACCATTCAAACTGAATCGGATGTTGATTATTTGCTCAATATTCGTTATAAATCAGATACTTTAGACAGCAAAATTGTCATTGAAGTTAACGGGCAAATCAGTAACGAAGCGCATGTTTTATCTGCTAACCTGGAAGAACAAAATTGGCAAACATCATCGTTGGGAGCTGTCTCATTCAAAAAGGGCTCCAATAAGCTGAAAATAAAAATTGCACAGGGGAACTTCGATATCAATTACTTCGAATTTGTAAGTACACAATAAATCAATTGTCAAAAATCAACTATAATTAAATGAGAATTCTAAACAACATCGCAGGCATTTTTTTCTTTTTGGTAATTTCATCTAACCTTATGGCACAAAGCGCCTTTTTGAAAACCGATGGGCAACGCATAGTTAACGCACAGGGCGAGAATGTAATTTTGCGCGGCGCCGGGCTTGGTGGCTGGATGCTGCAAGAAGGCTACATGTTACAAACAGCAAGCTTTGCCGGTACACAGTATAAAATTAAAGAACACATTGAAGCTTTAGTGGGCAACGATGGGCTGGAGGCTTTTTACGATGCATGGTTGAGCAACTACTGTACAAAAGCCGATGTCGATTCAATGGCTGCATGGGGCTTTAACTCCATAAGGTTGCCCATGCATTACAATCTTTTCACTTTACCAATAGAGGACGAACCTGTTGCAGGGCAGGATACTTGGCTCGATAGGGGTTTCGAGATGGTTGACAATTTGCTCGATTGGTGCGAGGCCAACCAAATGTACCTAATTCTCGATTTACACGCTGCTCCCGGCGGACAAGGCAAAAACGCCGATATTTCGGATTACAACCCCGACAAACCATCGTTGTGGGAAAGTGCCGAAAACCAACGTAAAACCATTGCCCTTTGGCGTAAACTGGCCGAACGCTATGCCAACGAACCTTGGATTGGCGG
>JAFGAF010000579.1 GCA_016933815.1 Prolixibacteraceae bacterium | reverse complement strand
CTTCAAAAAAGCAAAGCACAAATATGGTTCGAACTGCCCAAATTTATCCCCGAAGGTTCAGAATCGTTTTACAAGCAAATGTGCCAAAAAATATTCAACAGCGGGTTTAACAAATTCGCAATCAGTCACCTGTCGCAAAAAGAATTACTGCCAGCTAAAGCTACGTTTATTACCAACGAAAATGTTTACACCTTTAACGATGCTGCCTGCAAGCTGATAAAAGAACAGGGAGCCGAAAATTTTATTTTCCCGTTTGAAAACGACATTGTTAACCTTTCGAAAAGCACCTTCCGCAACGGCTGGGTGCCCATTTATTTCTACCCGCCGCTGTTTTTCTCGCGAATGCCTGTCGATGCAAAAAGAGATCTACGTTTCTCCGATCAAAACGGCACAATTTTCAGGAAACAGGTTCGCGACGGCATTACCATTGTACTGCCTGAGCAGGCGGTATCGCTAAGCCGCTTCAAAAATAAGCTCGACCGCTATGGCTTTTACAATTATTTTATCGACCTCAGCTTTGTTGAGCCCAATAAAAAAACGGTCGATACCATCGTCAACAAATTTTTTGTATCGGAAGGCATACAACCGTCGAATATTTTCAATTTTAAGCGCGAAATGAAATAACCCCTACACAATAGGCTTAAATCCATCGGTATCGATGGTTCCAATATAAACAAGCCTGGCCGGACCTTTCAGCCAAATATTGGTAAAGCCATCGTTTTGTTTTTTAAACCGCACCGAAAGGTTTCCTCCTTTTGCTGTAACCTTGTATTCACCTTCGGTTTTACCATCGACCAAAGCAGCACTCAAAGCCGATGCGGTAATACCTGTACCACAGGCCAATGTTTCAGCTTCGACCCCCCTTTCGTAAGTATAAACAGTTAATTGCGAGCCTGTATGTTTCACAAAATTGACATTGGTTCCGGCAGGTTGAAAACGGGCATCGTAGCGCAATTGCCTTCCCTCAATGGCAACATCAATTGTTTTCAGATCGTCGACAAAGTGCACCAAATGCGGAACACCGGTATTCATAAAATACCCATCGACATGTTTTGTTACGTCGGTAACATCAATCATTTGCAAATCAACATCGCCATCGGGGTACAAAACCGCTTTGTGTTCGCCATCGGCAGCCATAAAACGGGTTTCATCTTCAATAATCCCCAAATGAAAAGCAAAAGCGACAATACACCTGCCACCGTTTCCGCACATACTGGCTTCGTATCCATCGGAATTAAAGTAAGTCATTTTAAAATCGTAACCCTCACAATCTTCAATAGTCATTAAACCATCGGCACCAATTCCAAAGCGCCTGTGACATAAAAACTCAATTAAACTGTGATTATTTAAATCGAATGCACCATTGCGGTTATCAATAACAATAAAGTCGTTACCCGCGCCCTGATATTTATAAAACTGATATTGCATATTCACTTTTTTAAAGGTCAAAAATATTTGCAAAAGTTAACAAAAAAAATCAAATCCGGTTAAAGTATGTTAAACATAGTATGACAAAACGACATTTATAAACCAACGGAATTATTTTTGCGTTAAAGCTGAGACAAATAAATCAGATTACAAACATTAAAAAATATTTGCCATGAGAAAATTTCAAAATGTTCTTTTTTCAGTATTATTGGCTGTTGTAGGCGGTTTTATTGCCATATACGTTTACACCAATTATTTCGAGAAGCCTAAAATTGTAACAGTAACCGAGCCTCGTGCCGTTCAGTATGCCACCTTACCATCGGCACCACAAGGCGTTGACCTCACAATTGCTGCAGAGCAAACCGTTGCCGGAGTTGTACACATTCAAACCGAATACCAGCAACAAGCATACAGCAGTGGCAACCCATTTTTCGACTTCTTTTTTGGCGATCCCTACAACCAGCAACAACCACGCATGCAACAAGCATCGGGTTCGGGCGTAATAATTTCGACTGATGGTTATATTGTAACCAATAACCACGTTATTGAAAATTCGCAAACCATTAAAGTTATTTTAAACGACAAGCGCGAGTTCGAAGCCCATCTGGTAGGCACCGACCCATCGACCGATATTGCGCTGCTGAAAGTTGACGGTGAAGGACTGCCATCGATACCTTGGGGCAATTCCGATGAGCTCAAACTGGGCGAATGGGTATTGGCCGTGGGGAACCCCTTTAACTTAACATCGACAGTTACAGCAGGTATTGTTAGCGCCAAAGCACGTGGCATTGGCATAATTGGTGCCGAAATGTCAATCGAATCGTTCATTCAAACCGATGCAGCCGTTAACCCCGGCAACAGTGGTGGTGCCTTGGTCAATACTCGCGGCGAACTGGTGGGCATCAATACGGCAATTGCTTCGCGAACAGGCTCATATTCGGGCTATTCATTTGCCGTACCAGTAAGCATTGTTCACAAGGTAGTTGAAGACTTAAAAGAATATGGCGAAGTACAACGTGCATTATTGGGCGTTCGAATCCAAACCGTTAATGCCGAGTTGGCCAACGAATTGAAACTTGAAAAAGTTCAGGGAGTATATGTTGCAGCGGTTGAACCCGAAGGCGCAGCTAATGATGCAGGTATTAAAGAAGGCGATGTAATTATTGCCATCAACAATGCTAAAGTAAATACAAGTTCGGAACTGCAAGAACAGGTAAGCAAATACCGCCCGGGACAAAAAGTTATCGTAAAAGTTTTACGCGACAATAAAGAAAAAGAATTCGAAACCCTTTTACGCAACACCAGAGGTGGAACCGATGTTGTAAAAAACAGCATGACTGTATTAGGTGCCGAGCTCGAAATTGCAAACGAAAATACCAAAGCAAATTTGAACATCCGCAGCGGATTGGTTGTTACTAAACTTTACGACGGGAAACTAAAAGATGCAGGAATAAAAGAAGGCTTCATCATCACGCACGTTAACAAACGCCCTGTTAACAACGTTCAGGAAATGAACGAAATACTTAAACAATCGAAAGGAGGGGTATTGATTGAGGGCAAAAACAAAAAAGGTGAAGAAGGCTATTTCGTTTTTGGCTTGAATTAACAAATTGAGTCATAATATTATTCACGCATCCATTTTTTTGAATAAGTGAAGCGAAAGTTATATATTTGCGCGTTTTTTCGAATAAAAATACATGAGACAGCTTAAGATTACAAAATCAATTACCAACCGCGAAAGTGCTTCGCTCGACAAGTACTTGCAAGAAATTGGTAAGGAAGAACTGATTACGGTTGAAGAAGAGGTAGAATTGGCACAGCGAATCAAAAAGGGCGATCACGCCGCTTTGGAAAAGCTGACCAGGGCCAACCTCCGATTCGTCGTATCGGTGGCAAAACAGTATCAGAACCAAGGCCTTAGCCTACCCGACCTCATTAACGAGGGGAATTTGGGTTTGATAAAAGCCGCCGAAAAATTCGACGAAACCCGTGGTTTCAAGTTCATTTCTTACGCTGTATGGTGGATTCGTCAGTCCATTCTTCAGGCTTTGGCCGAACAATCGAGAATTGTGCGCTTACCGTTGAACCAGGTTGGTTCGTTAAACAAAATAAACAAAGCATTCTCGAAATTCGAACAAGAGCACGAACGCAAACCCTCGCCCGAAGAATTGGCCGAAAGCCTCGATTTACCGGCCGATAAGGTTGCCGATACCCTTAAGGTTTCGGGCCGCCACATTTCGGTCGATGCTCCTTTTGTCGATGGCGAAGACAACAGCCTGCTCGATGTACTGCCTAATGCCGATTCGCCCAATGCCGACAAAGCATTGATCAACGAATCGCTGGCACGTGAAATCGACCGCGCTCTTACAACCCTTACCGAACGCGAAAGCGACATCGTAAGGTTGTTCTTCGGTATTGGCTGCCAGGAAATGACCCTCGAGGAAATTGGCGAACGTTTTGGCCTTACCCGCGAAAGAGTTCGTCAGATTAAGGAAAAAGCCATACGCAGGTTGCGACACACTTCGCGCAGTAAATTATTGAAAACGTATCTTGGATAATATTCAATCTGAAGATAAAACTAAACCGCTTTCAACCATGGTTGAAGGCGGTTTTTTTATTTCATTGCCATGAGGCTTTCGATTCAGCCTTTTTTAGTTTATGTATTTTAAACACATTTAAAAAATTTCATCAGGTAAAACCTAACAAAAACAGGCTTAATGCGGCTTTGTTGAAAAAAAATATCCCGTTTTGTTAATCAATTGTAAAATAATATTATATCTTAGCGTAGTTTTTACACATTAACATTTCAAATTAATGAAACTCAACTTAAGCATCGCAACTAAACCGGCATTGTATATCATTATTGGTATTGCATCGGCCTTGTTCTTTTTGCTAAAAGTTGAACCCCTATTGATCTACTTCCAACAACAACCGGCCTTCTTTTTCGATCGGTTTTTCATCAGCCAACACCTTAACATGCCCGGAGGAAGCGGCCAACTCATCGCTTTGTTTTTTGGTCAATTCTTTGTTGCTCCAATATGGGGAAGCATAATTATTGCCGCATTGATAATGCTTTATACATTTACACAAGTACAATTTATTAATACCGTAAAACCAACCAAAAACGCGCTGCTAATTTCTGTATTTCCGGTAATAGCAGCATCGTTAATTGTTTTAGATTACAACACCGATGTGCAGCACATTATCAATCTTATTACCGTTTTATGGCTTTCGATGCTCCATATCAACTTCTCGAAAAGAATTAATCCTGCAACGAGCCTCGTTCTTTTTGTTGTTTTAAACCTTGCACTTTTTCACCTTTTGGGAGGTACAGCATTGCTTACATTTTCGTTAATAATCTTATTGAACCAAATTAAGCGGCATAAACCAAAACAGAGCATCGTTTTGTTTGCCACAATTACAATCAGCAGTGCAATCATTTTTCTTCTTTACACAAATTTTTCGGCATATATCAATCTCGAAAAAGCACTAAAAGGAATATTTTACGAAACGAACAACAAACAAACCATTACGCTACTGGCATTTATGTTCGCTTACAACCCTTTATTAAGTTTGTTTTCGGCAATAACCAAAGGTTCTGAAAAAAACAAAACCAACAATGCCCCCAAATTCAAAGCACTACCGTTTACCCTTGCCTTTATCTTACCTTTAGTATTACTAATTGTATCGTATTTATTAATACCTGTAAATTCAGAAAAAAACAAAATAGAAATTCAACAATTGGCTTCCGAAGAACAATGGGATCAAGTGCTCGAAAAAGCCAAAACAGTTGTATCGGATCAGAGGCGTGACTTTTT
>JAFGAF010000085.1 GCA_016933815.1 Prolixibacteraceae bacterium | reverse complement strand
TTCCATGGCTGCTTTGGTTTCGCCGCGTGCGCCGTTGTAAGTCATGGCCAGTGCCTGCGCTATGCTTAAGGGCGAAATGTTGAAGTTGCCTTCTTCGGTTTGGTGCAGGCGTGCAAAAACATCGAGACCAAAAGCATTGTCGGCTTCAACCAATTGTTTCGATTTCAGGCTGAGGTTGATATTGGTAGGCTCGGGATCTTCGGTATTGCAGGCGCTTATTGTGCATAATATCACTGCTGTGAAAAATATGAAAATAGAAAATCTTTTTGCTTTCATTGCTGCGGGGTTTTAAGGTTTGTAATAATTGTAAAATACAGTAGTTACGTAATTGTTGGGTTGGGTGGTGGTCACTTTTTCGGGGTAGCCGTTTGTATTGTATTCGTAATCGATATAATAAGTGTTTCGATAGTATTCATTTTCGATATTGGTGTTGCTTATCTCGAAAAATATTTCAGTTTTTTCAATAATGTTGTTTTTCGACGAAAGGCCGGGGAAATGTTGTGCAGGGGCATTTTTGTCGTCGTACAACATGGTTGTTTCCTGCATTTTTCGTTCTTCGCCATTTTCGGTTATGCTGTAAGATATTATTTTTTCGATGTTTTCATTTTTGTTAAAAATGTATTCGTATCGTAAATAACTTTTGTCGCTAATTGAAGTATTCGAAATGGTTTCGATAAACATTGCGTTCGACGGGTATTCAAATTCAGATGTTATCGAGTAGTCAATTTCGTGCATTTCGGGATAATGGTACTCAATTGTTTTTTTGCTTAGGCGACCTTGTTGGTCGTATTCATATTTGTGGTGTACTTCGTGATCGCTGGCTCCGGCAATGCTGCACATAATCATATTGCCCGGTTCAAAGCCTTCAATATCGGTAGTTTGGTTGTTTTGGTTGTATTTAAAGTTGTATTCGGCTCGGCTGCCGGTAAAAAAAGTTTGTTTGCGTTCCCAAAAACTTTTCAGCGTGCCGTTGTTGTTGTATTCGAATGATGCAATTGTTTCTCCATCGGCATTTTCAATGCTCTCGATTAAACCGTTGGTATTTACATTCTCGTTTGGATCCCATTTATTGCACGATACAACAAAAAGGCTAGTTAAAAAAATAGCAAAAAGGGTGAATAAACGGTTCATGATTTCTTTTTTTTGGTTTTCACCCTTGTTTGACGCACATGCTTTGCTAATGGTTGCGTGCGTATTATTTATTCGGGAAAGTAGGCCGAATTGTTGAGTATTTCCTGTGCATTGTTTATTTCCATTAAATCGGTTAGACTGGTGTTGCGGTTTTTGTTCATGTACGAGCGTACAATTTGCCAACCCAGCCAAACGCCTGTACGTCCGGGCGACTCGTGCGAAAAGGTGTTTGTGAATGGGCCATCGCCAATGTATTTTCTTAGTTCGAGCCTTTCGCTGTTGTACAACAGGCGCTTTTCGGCAAGGTAAGCCCACATATTGGCTTCGTTTTGCTTGCACCAATTGAGCTGTTGTGTGGTGTAGCCAATTATTATTGAGTCGGGCAGGTTGGGGTTCATCGCCTCGGTAAAATAGAGCAACTTGCCTTGATAAACCATGTTCGAGAGCAGGTTGTTGGTGTTTTCGTTAAATGGAAACTCAGTTATTGCCCAAGCATAAAAAATATCGGGCACAATTTTTTGGGGAACCATGTTTTGTGTTTTGTATTTTGGAATGCCCAAATACTGATAAAATTCGCAGTTCGCACCCAGGTAGTTTTCGAGGCTGAGGCCAATAAAGTCTTCGGCAATAATCAGCGATTCGTTGAACCCCGAAAAGTAAGTATATAAATCGGGTACCGGTTTTTGCGGGAAATAGTATTTGTAATGTTTAAAACCTGTTTCGATTTCGTTTTTATAGGTTTCAAAATCGGAAAATGTTTTTAAAACACTTTTAGCAACTTTTTGGTAAACAGTGTCGTTGATAAAAAGTAGCAGGTTGTTTTCGAAAAAGGCACTGTCGGGGGGGCCAAGTTGTACAATGTCTTCGAAATAAAGTTTGCAGAAATCGGGGTGCTGCTCACATGCGTCGCTAATTTTTTGGCTTAAACTGAACTGTTCTGTATTAAACAAAAGCTCGTCGAAACGTTCAAGATGGATGGCAACCTCAATGTTGTCGGTGTTGATTTTCAGGCGGTTTTGTTTGCACGAAATAAAGAGCAAAACCAAAACGATTGGTAACAAAATTTTGTGGTTCATTGTTGCAACTTAAATGATTATCGAAAAACAATAACGTAAAAAAATAGTGACGATTGTACCACAAAGTTATTAAACGGCAATTAAAAACCGAACAGATGCAGTATTCTTATAAAATTCGTTCTATTTTTGTAAAACTCGAAACGAAAAAAACTTCAATGCTATGGTACGATTGCTTTTAGTTGCTGTTTTAATTATGTGGTGTTCAGTATCGATGGGGCAAAACTTCAGGTTAGGTTTTCAGGCCAGCCCGCATTTTACCTGGATGAGTTCAACCAACGGCGGAATCAATAACATCGAAACCAAACCGGGCATAAAATATGGTCTCGAAGCCGATATTTTTATGGCCGGTTACCAGCGTTACATTTTAAATACCGGCTTGTTCGTGTCAAATCATTCGTTTAGTGCGCGTTACGTGCTCGATCAGTCCTTCGATATCAATACAACTACTTTCGACAAATCGGTCGATCTAACTTTTAAGATGAATTACATCGAGCTCCCATTGAACATTAAATTGAGGTCCGATCAGTTTTACCGCATGACCTTTTACGGTCAGTTTGGTTTGACCAACCTTTTCAATATCAGTGCCTCGGCCTCGTCGGATGATGCAAGTTTTAGTGGCGAGAAGCTCAACGAAGGCATTAATAACCGCAGCATAAGATTTTATAATTTATGTATGCTTATGGGCGGCGGAATGGAATACGATGTGGGCGGAAACACTGCCATTAATCTTGGTATTCAGTATTCAAACGGGTTAAGCGATGTAACCAATCTTGGCCGCTTAAACGAGAAAACAGTATTTAACTCATTGCGCTTGGTTGTGGGTGTAATGTTTTGATATTCAATAAAAATAAGTAGATGAAGATTGCACTTTGCCAGTTAAACTATCACATAGGAAATTTTAAGCAAAACCGCGAAAAAATAATTGCTTGCATTGAACGGGCAAAAGCCCAAGGTGCTCAATTGGCTGTTTTTTCCGAATTATCGGTTTGCGGTTATTACCCCATTGATTTGCTCGAACGCAAGGAGTTTTTGAACTGGACCCGTGAGTCGGTTGATGAAATTGCAGCTGCATGTAATGGAATAGCTGCCGTAATTGGTGCGCCAACTATTAATGAAAGTTTGAAAGGAAAGAAATTGCATAATTCGGCCCTTTTTCTGAACAAGGGGAGGGTTGAGCACATTGCGCATAAAACCTTGTTGCCGACTTACGATATTTTTGACGAATACAGGCACTTCGAACCCAATAAAACCTTCAGTGTTTTCGAGTTCGAAGGCGAACGGGTTGCGCTTACCGTTTGTGAAGATTTATGGGACGACCAACCTACCAACAATAGTTTTGGAAAAAGCAAATTATACATCACTTCGCCACTCGAAGAGCTGAGCAAACAAAACCCCGATTTGGTAATCAACATTTCGGCATCGCCTTTTTCGTACAACCAAGAGGGAGCACGCAAAGCCATAATGCTCAAAAATGCAGGCGAATACGGTGTGCCCATTGTTTACGTTAATCAGGTAGGAGCGCAAACCGAACTCATTTTCGATGGCGGTTCAATGATGATTGATCGCAAAGGAACGGTGTTGCACGAAATGGCATATTTTGCAGAAGATTTCAAAATTATTGATACCCAACAAACCGGACAGCAGCAATTGCAAGCCTCTAAAAGCAGTATCGAAAAAATACACGATGCTTTGGTGTTGGGCATACGCGATTACTTTTCGAAAACAGGTTTTAAAACCGCTACATTGGGGCTTTCGGGCGGAATCGACTCGGCCGTTGTGTGTGCTTTGGCGGTAAGGGCTTTGGGCGCTCAAAATGTTCGGGTACTGTTAATGCCCTCAAAATATTCGTCGGACCACAGTGTTGCCGATGCCGAAGCGCTGGCCAAAAATTTAGGCATAAGGGCCGATTTGATCAATATTCAAAAAATAGTAGATGAGTACGACAAGGCGCTTTCGGGCATTTTTGAAGGCTTACCCCCCGATGTTACCGAAGAAAACATACAGGCACGTACACGGGGTACCTTGCTGATGGCTTTGTCGAATAAGTTTGGTAATATTTTGCTTAACACCTCCAATAAAAGCGAATGCGCGGTGGGCTACGGTACTTTGTACGGCGATATGAACGGAGGCCTTGCTGTTATTGGCGATGTTTACAAAACCGATGTGTTCAAACTGGCACGTTTTATTAACAGCGAAAAAGAAATCATTCCCGAAAATACAATTGTGAAACCCCCTTCGGCCGAGCTAAGGCCCGATCAGAAGGACAGCGACTCGTTGCCCGAATACGATGTGCTCGACCAAATACTTTTCCGTTACATTGAAATGAACCTTGCCCCCGACGATATTATTGCCGAAGGCTTCGAAACCGAAACGGTAAGGCGTGCTGTAAGGTTGGTAAATATGAACGAGTACAAACGTTTTCAGGCTCCTCCAATTCTGCGGGTATCGTCGAAAGCCTTTGGATTTGGCCGCCGTATGCCTTTGGTGGCAAAATATGAGGGCTAAAGCACACTATTTTAAGCATATTTTGAAAAAAAGTTGTTGTGCAACATATAAACTAAAAGAAAAAATATAACTTTGATGCTGAACAACATAAATTTTGCAACTTATGTTTAACGACGAACCGGTAACATCTGTTTCGCAAGAACCAAAAAAGTCAATATTTAAATATCTTTCGGCTGAAGAACGGATTGAGATAGAAAATCATCTTACCCGTATTCACGTTCGTAAAAACGATTATATATTTAAAGAAGGCGACCGACCACATGGCTTTATTACCCTCGAAGAAGGAAAGGTTAAGATTTTCAAGGAAGGTGTTGGCGGGCGCGAACAAATTTTGCGGATGGTTAAACCCGGAGGTTTTGTGAGTTACAGGGCGCTTATTGCCGGTGAAGCTCATATTGCCTCGTCGGTTGCGTTGGAAGATTCGCTTATTTGCCTGATTGAAAGTGATTATTTCTTTAATAAATTGCTTAAAAATAACAGTTTGGCCATTCGTTTGCTTACTAAATTGGCCAAAGAACTTGGTTTCTCAAATTCTCGAACAGTAAATCTTACACAAAAACATATACGTGGCCGTTTGGCCGAATCGCTCATGTTGCTAAAATACAAGTATGGTGTTGAACCCGATGGAGTTACCATAAAAGCTTATATTTCGCGCGAAGATTTGGCTAATTTATCGAACATGACCACATCGAATGCCATACGCACTCTTTCGAATTTTGTTGCCGAAAAAGTGATTGCCATCGACGGTAGAAAATTGATGATACTCGATCATGTTAAATTAGAGCGAATCAGTAAGTTGGGTTAGTTGTTTTTATTTAACTTGTTCTATTTTGCTTCCAATAAAAAAGCTTTAGCACTTTCAATAACGGTGTCTTTACCCTTGTTTTCGTCATCGTAATTCATCATCACATAAATATCTTCTTTAACACCAGGTTCAATTTGTTCGCCCTCAAGGTTAATGGTTTGTGTTGCCGAAAAACGGTAGCGCCAACCGTTGGGCAATTCGCCAAAAGCGGGTATGCCACCGCCGCCGCCGGTCATGTCGCCCATTAATACCACATTGGGCAATGTTTTCATCATTTGCGAAAAGAATGTAGTAGCGCTGTACGATTTACGGTTAATAAGCACAACAACTTTGCCCGTAAACCTTTTGCCGTTAAAGGGTTCAATTTTCATTTCGTCCCACTCCGAAAAATCGTCTTTGCCCGGACCCGTTTTCATTCTCGATTTGGCAAAAACAACCGAGGTATCGGTAAAGCACGAAGCCAAACGATAGGCATTCGAAAGACTTCCGCCGCCATTACTCCTTACATCAATAATTACACCTTTAGTGCCTTCGGCGTAATCCATTAACTCCTTAAGGTTGCTGTTCGATATCTTGTCGCTAAACGAGCGGTAATTCACATACAGCACCGAGTCGATAATGATGTTGTTCAAGGTTCCGGTAATTCGGTATTTTTTGCCCAAATAGTAACGCTCAATTGTGTTTTGGTTGTAGTTGGGCGGATATTCCATAAACCAGTCCCAATTGCGGCTGCGGTCGAAACTGCTGGTGAGGTTAACGTGCCCGTCTTTCAGTTCGAAAAGCATTTCCGACAGAATATTAAAAAGGGTCTTGTCTCCGGTGTTTTCGTCAATCAATGGTCTGTATTTTTCACGAGCGGCATTCCAATCGACCGATTTCTCTTCGAAAAAAGAATAACGATTGTTTACATCTTCCCATAAATAATCGAAAACGGCAAGTGGCGTAGCCTCAGGGTCTTTTTCGAGCAGCTGTTTTTCGCAAGCGAGCATAAAAAATGCCTGTGTAACAATCAATAGACCATATATAAGTTTCTTCAACTTTCTCATAAGCGGATTATTATACTGAATGACCATTTGCCGCGGCTTTTAATCAATAAGTGTTCGCCACTCAAACGAAGATAGTTGTATTCGTAGTTGATTGCCAGCAAGTTTTCCGATTTCAGTTTGTAGCTTAAGCCTGTTTTGTAACCGGCATTGATTGAGTTGCCCGGGTAAAACAAACCTATCGACGAGAAAAACGATTTTAAAAATGGCTGGCTCTCGCGTACAAAACCTCCGGGCGAAGAGGTAACATATGATGAAAGCACCGTAAACCCTATCAATTGAATATTGGCCATTGTTTGAAACGAAAATTCGCGTTTAAAAAGCTCAAAAGGCAGTTGGTACCTGACTGCAGGTCCAAACGATGTAATGTATTCGTTGCGATTGTTGAAGTTGGTAATGGCTTCGTTGTTGCGCAAACCAAACTCGTTGTTGTTCGACCAACCCCAATGCAAACCGCTGTTGGTTGCTTTATTCGCATGGTAAAAAGTGTAAGTGAAAATACTTGCCGAATACACTTGCATGCCCGTTTGGAATTGATTTTTTAGGTTTCCTGTAACGAAATTGAGGCTGACAATGTCGGTTTTATGGTTTTTTTGCTTCAGGTACGAAAGGCTTCCTCCCCATTCGGCTCCATTGTATTTTAGTGGTGAGAAACCATAGTCGCGTTCCGATGCAATACGTGCTGCCCCGTCGATAGTTAATTGTCTGATGGTTTGTGCCGATGACAGACTAAATGAAAACATCAAAAACAATAGCAAAATTGCAATAATACCTAACAATTGAGGTTTTGTGTTATTCATATAAAAAATTGCTTCGAAATATTAATTTTTGTTTAACCAAAAATAGGCTTTCTAACAAGCTTTAACAAAGTTTTTTAACAAAAACAAAAAGTTATTTGCGCGAACCTGTTCGTTTTTTGATGAAGCTAAAAAGCAAGCGAAGCAATAAAACCAAAACATATAAAACTATGCTGAGTGCAAAAACATAACCCAATTGCGAATAGAGCTCCGAAAACGATGTGTCGAATTTAATAATGGCATAGAGGTTGGCAATTTGGGCAAACACAATCATTGCTGCCCAAATAAGCAGTTCCCTTTTTATTATTTTTGAAGTAATAACGATGTTCTTCATAGCTTTCGTGATTAAATTTTGTATTGATCGGGTAGGGTGAGCTTTTCGCCTTTTTCGATGGCTTCTTCGGCCAGTATAGTCCAAACGCTGGCGTTGTATCCCTCTGTAGTAATTTTTTCGGGAGCTTTACCTTGGCGAATAAAGCCAATAAAGGCTTCGAGCTGCATTGCTGTGTCGCTAAACTCGTTGTCGCTTATTATGGGCTCGCCGTTGTACTTTGAGGCGGTTTCGGGTATCCAGCTTGAATTGCCAATGGGCAGTTTGCCAAATATGCCGTGCTCAATGTCGTTAATTAATTGTTGTATGCCCGGTGTTGCAGGTGGCTCTTCGCTGTATTGGCGGTTTACTTCGAATTCAATAGTGCCCAAATTTCCCATAATTTGTTCTTCGAGACCGTATTTTTTATTGCTGGTCATCGAGTCGTAAATGCACTGCGTTCCATCGGGGTACGAAAAAATCACTGCAATGTTGTCGTCAACCTCACGTCCGTCGTTCCAGTAGCGGATACTACCGGTACCCATTACCGAAACAGGTGTTTGCTGCAATGCCCAGTTGGCAACTTGTATCTGATGCGACATCAGTTCGGTAAGCAGTCCGGCCGAATATTCTTTGTACAAGCGCCAGTTTATTTGACGTTCAAAATTCAGATCGTTGTTGGGCAGTGCACGTCGCCAGTTGTTGTTGCGGTGCCAGTAGGCCCTAATTTGACCAATGGTGCCAAGTTGCCCGTTATGAATGCGTTGCATACCTTCGAGGTAAACAGGGTTGAACAAGCGTTGATGCCCTATTTGTAATATTTTGCCGCTTGAACGGTGGGTGTCGTACATTATGCGGATATCGTCGAGGGTACGCGCCATCGATTTTTCGCAGAATACATGCAGGCCTTGTTGCAGGCAATCGACTGTAATGTGGGCATGCTGATGCAATGGAGTTGCAATAATTACTCCATCGATTTGTTCATTTTCGAGCAGTGTTTTGTAATTGGTATAAGTTTTTGGCTTCATGCCGTTTTCGTGGCAATAGTTTTTCCCGTATTCCAGTTGGGGTTCATAATTGTCGCACAATGCTGTTATTTCGAAATTTTGCTCATCCTTATAGTTCATGATGTTGCGCAAAAGTTCGTTGCCGCGGCTGCCGGTGCCAATTATGGCCAGTCGTACCCTGTCGGATGCTGCTTTTGTATTGTTTTCGCTTTGTGCCAGCACTTTTAGCCAGGGCGATGCGGCCAAAAATGCTGCCGAGCCGCCAAGTGCCAACTGCCTGATAAAATCCCTTCTGTTTTTGTAGCTTGCTTCCATTGGTTAATTATTGTTTAGTTGAGCTAAAAAAATATTTTCTGTTTCGAAGTTTTGCAAAATAATATTGTGCTTTTGGGGTGGTGCAGCCAGCAAAGTGGTTGACACAATTTCGGCATCGGCAGGGTTGGTAGCCTGCACCAAAGCCAGCATGTTGTGCATAGCTTTGTGCGAGCCTACTGGGTCAATAATGTGTTGTTGCCCGGTATTGCGCATCAATAAGGTACTTATCGATAGCGAGCTGTTGTTCAAATGCCATTCCTTATTGATGCCTAAGTTTGTGTCGAGTGCAAAAGGCCAGTAGGTGCCGTTTGGGTGGTGCCCGCGGGTAAGTACCGAGCTTTCGCCAAAGCTTATAAAAGCATGTTCAATAGGTGTCGAATCGATAATGTTTGCTGCTTTTTTTAGCGCCAAGCCTTTGCCCATTCCTCCAAAATCGACGGCAACAGAATCGTTTAAATAGGTGATGCATGCATTGTCTTTGTCAATTGCAATGCGTTCATCAATAGCGTATTGTCTGTTTTCCGAAAGTTGTTCGTTGTTTTTTATCCGTAAAAAATCGGCACCTCTCGAAATGTCGAAATAAGCATTGCTTTTGTTATAGGCTTCGATCCCCAGAAGGAATGCTTCGAGCAAGTCGGGGCTAACACAAATGCGCTCGTGTGCAGCTTGCTTGTTCAATTTGAATAATTCCGACCGGGGATCGTAAAAGCTTATAGTTTGTTCAAGTTTGTTAACCTGTAATTGTATTTGCTGAAAAACATTGTAACACACCAATTTCGAACTTCCCCAAAAAAGAACTTCGAAACGGGTGTTCATGGCAAAGAAACCTTTATGAAAAATGTTTTTTTCAGTTGTTTTGGTCATTTTCCAAAGTTAATATTTTTTTACCCTCGTTATTCGATAGCAATTGTTGTTAAAAATTAGGTTCCCATCCTTTTTCGTATTCGCGCTGCCAAAGCTTCATGGCATTTTTGCTATTGGTTATGCGTCCGGTTTGCGGATCGCACTCAAGCACTTCGCCTGTACGGTAGGCAATGTTCGAAAGGTGGCACATTAGTGTGCTGGTTACGCCTTCGGATACTGGTGAACGCAATTCTTCTTTGCCCCTTATTTTTTCGAAGAAGTTTTTGGCATGTTGAGGGGTGCTGTCGCCTCCGCCACCAAGCAAAGTACCATCAACTTGGTTTTTCAACAGGTTTTCTTTTACAAACTTGCCGGCCCTGTCGTACAGCTTGTAGCCACCGCGGTCGATCCATACACTACCTTCGGTTCCGTAGATAATGGTACCGCGACCGGCACCGTAGGTTGAGTGGTTATTGCGGCTTTTGCCGTCCCATTTAATGGTTTTGCCACCGGGGTATTTTAATGTAGCATCCATGGTGTCGTACATGGTCCAGCCATCGTCTTTCCAATGGTATTTATCGGCATCAACAATTACTTTTTCGGGATGATTAACTTGCAAGGCCCAACGTGCAATATCGAATTCGTGCAGCGCGTTGTTGCCGGTTTCGGCAGTGCCGTAATGCCATCCGTACCAATGCCAGTTGTAATCCCAGGTGTCGTGCATGTATGGTTTGCGAGGTGCAGGTCCTTGCCACATTTCCCAGTTAAGGCCTTGTGGTACAGGTGCACTTTGTGGGTTTACAACCCTTCCGCGATTGTTCGAGTAAAATGCTTTGGCCAGGTATGCTTTGCCAATAATGCCGTTATGTATTTGACTGATAATTTCAATTGATTCGTCGGCCGAACGTTGTTGGTTGCCAATTTGTATCACTTTTCCGAAGCGTTTTTCGGCTTTAAGCAGCATTTCGCCTTCGTAAGGGTTATGGGTGCAGGGCTTTTCGAGGTAAACATGTTTGCCAGCCTGGTTTGCCAGCCATGTGCCCGGTGCGTGCCAGTGATCGGGTGTGGCATTAAAAATGGCATCGAGCTCGTTATCGGCTATCACTTTGAAGAAATCGCCTTCGAGGCGTGGTTGGTAATCGATAACTTTTGAAAAACGTTTGGCCGCGTTTTGCATTTGGCTTTCCATTACATCACACAGGTACAGTAAATTAACGTTGTTCGCTTTGTTCGAAATTGGATCGAGGTAAGCGCCCAACCTTCGCCCTAAGCCAATAATGGCAACATTAATGCGCTCGTTAGCACCTACTACGCGGCCATAGCTCTTTGCACTCATGGCCAAACCGCCTATACTAAGGGCAGCAGCTCCTAATGCTGTTGTTCTTATAAATTCTCTGCGACTATTTTTATTTTCCATCGTATTATGCTTTTTATTGATTTTATAGTTCTTTTATTTTAATGCTTCTGAAACGAACATTATCGCCATGGTCCTGTAACAATATATTGCCCATTTCGCTTTCGCCAAAATTTGGCCATACCTTGTATTTACTGTAGGCTACCAATGCTTTCCACATTTGTGTGTTTCGCTCGTATTCAACTACTTTAATTCCGTTTAAGAAATGTTGCACTTTGTTGCCGCTTACCACAATACGCGCGCGGTTCCATTGGTCGAAACCGTTAACGTATTTTGTATTTGGAAGGTATGGGTTGAAAACTTGCCCGTCGGCTTTAATTAAATCGTACAACGAGCCCAGCGTGCGATTGCCGTTAACACCCATTTTTGCATCGGGGTGGTTTTTGTCGTCGAGTATCTGAAATTCGCAGCCAATTGATGAGCCTTCGCCTTTATTTAGCTCAGTATCGACAAAATATTTAATGCCGCTGTTGGCGCCTTTGGTCATTTGAAAGTCGAGTTCGATTATAAAGTTCTTGTAACGTTTTTCGGTAACAATATCGCCACCATTAGTCGATTCTCCTCCATCGGAAGCCAATACTTCGAGGCAATTGTTATTAATTTGCCATCCATTTTCGGGGAAGTGGCTAAGTTTAGCGCCCCTCCATCCTTTGGTGCTTTGTCCGTCCCATAAAAGTTGCCAGCCCTCGGCCTTTTCGGCTTCGGTTAAAGTGTTTATTAAATAACTTACCTGCGGAGCAGTGCTTTTGCTGTTGGCTTCGTACTCTTTTTTGTCGATTTCTTTAATGCGTATGTTTTTCCAGCGAATTTGTTTGCCAATAAATGCATCGTTATAAATTTGATGAATTTGTAAGGCAATAAAGCCTGTTTCGGCCTCGTCTTCGAATAAATTTGCCACTGGTACGCCATTAACCCATGTCATTATGTGGTTTTCGAAAGCCACAATGCGGTAATGATTCCATTCGCCTTTAATAAATGCTTTTTTTGCTGCCGGGTTGTATTCGAGCGGGTAACGCCATCCTTTTCGGGCTTCATCGTAAATGCCGCCGGCCCAGCCTCGCTTGCTGTCTTCACATTCAATTTGCAGTCCGTGAACCCGTCCGTTGTTGTATTCGGCCATGCTTTTGCTTCTGATTTGTACGCCCGAATTGAGTCCTTCGTCCATTTTCATATCGTATTCGAGAATGAAATTGGAATAGTTTTTTTCGGTAGCCAGAAAAGTATTGGGAGCTTTGGCTATTGAAGTGCCTACAATTTGACCGTTTTCAACCGTGTAGGGAGCTTCTCCGTTGAGTACTTTCCATCCTTTTAAATCTTTACCGTTAAATAAATCGGTAAACTCGTTCGATGCATTTCCCAAAAAAGGGAGCGCCATTACTATGGCAACAATCATTATACATTTCTTCATAATTTTATAAAGTTTATTTGGTATTTGTAACTTGCAATATTTTTAAATCTTATTATTTCATTATTCAGAAAAGCAAAGCTATTGGACTATCTATATTTATTGGATATTTTTTGTCTCAATAAAGTGTAAAAATGTCTCAAATAGTACTTTTTAGGCAGCTTAGTAAATAAGCATGTTATTATTTTATATTTTAGTGGCAATTGAAAAAAATGAAGAAATTCGTAATCATATTGCTTTCTCTTTTTTGCGGGCTTAACGTTCTTTTGGGGCAAGTGCGTTTCGATCGCTTTGATATTTCGTCGGGTTTGTCGCAGAATAACATTAATGCAATGGAATTCGACGATTTTGGAATGCTGTGGATAGGCACACTCGATGGTTTGAACCGATTTAATGGCGAAGGTTTTGAGATTATTAAACCCGGACGTAGTATCCGTGGCCAGCTTTCGGGCAACCACATTTTGGCACTGGGCAAAGGTGCTAACGGAAACATGTGGATTGCCAGTCGCGATGGGATGCTCAATGTTTACGATGCCGCGCAAAACAGTTACAGGGTAATTGCGAAAAGTAATTTCGATCAATTTAATTTATCGCAGTGTAGCCTTTTGTCGCAAGCAGGCGATTCGCTTTTATTACTGGTGAATAACAATGTGTTGGGTATTTGGGGATTGACTGATTCGGTTTTTACTACACTTCGTGCTCCTGAAAATATTCGAGGTATCGAAAAGGTAAACAACAGGGTGTTGGTTTACGGCACTTTTGGTATTTTCGAATTGCTTGGCTTTGCCAATAATTATCGTTTCAATAAGCTCACCACATTGCCTTGCTATGCCGCTCATGTTTTGAATGGCGATTTTTATTGGCTTAATGAACAGGGTATTTCATTGTTTAAAGAGCACCCCGATACATCCGATGTTTGTGTTGATAACGCTGTTTTTAGTTCGCAAAATGTTAACCTGCATCAAATTAGCGAATTGCTTTTCGATGGTGAGAAATTTTGGCTGGGTGCTTATGGGTTCTTTGGAAGTATTGGTTTTGAAAATGATTTGCCTGTTTTACAGCAATTTGTTTACAATCCGCAAGTAAACCATTCGTTTAGGGGATATTCTGTATCGGGTTTACGAATCGATGATTCAGGCAATATCTGGATTGGAACAGCCAAAAATGGTCTTAACCTGATTAACCGCACAAAAAACCAATTTGCTTATCACGAGTGGGACCAGTTAAAACTATCCGATGCGGAATCGAATCCGGTGCGGGCAATATGTAAAACCCATAATGATGAACTTTGGCTTGGTTTCGACCGCAAAGGCATTGGTGTTATCTTTTCTGAGGGTAAGCAAACTTTTTATACGCACTACCTTTCAAAAAATGGCGAGCAACACGAAATTACCAACGTGCGCATTATTTTTGAAGACAGCCAAAAAAATATATGGATTGGCGAGGAGTACAACCTTTGTTATTTTAACCGAAGCAAAAACCGTATTGAAACCATCGACAGGCTTTTTGATTTTTCGTGGCCCTACCGTTGTTACTCAATAAAAGAACTCGAATACGGAACAGTAAGTATCACTTCAACTTTGAATATTGGGTTTGTGAACCTGGCAACGGGCAAATTGAGCACCATTGCCAATCAGCACATGGGCGCCATTACCCGCGATTTTGTGCAAGATAAATACCGAAACTTTTGGGTAGCCAAAAACGACATGGGCTTGGTGGCAATTAATTACCCCGAGCTTGATCAAACATACATCAACAGCGAAACTGCAGGTTTGTCGGACAATAAGGTTTACTGTTTGGCCATTTCGGGCGATAGCCTTTGGGTTGGGACTAATTCGGGTTTAAACCTTGTTGATGTGAAAAGTAAGCGGGTAGTGAAACAGTTTTTTGAATCCGACGGGTTGTGTAACAATATTGTTTATAGTATTTACCTCGATGAAAACACCAACTTGTGGATGAGTACTAACCGGGGTATAGCACATTATCGGGTTAATGAACAGCGTTTTGTGAGTTTTTTGCCCAACGATTTTTTTATGGACGATGCCCACTTTGCCCACCCATTGGGAACCATTTATTATGGTGGTTATACCGGTGTGGTTTCATTTAACCCCCACGAAATTGAAATAGATACACTTATGCCTAAGGTGCGGTTTGCTTCGTTAAGCATTCTAAACCAAGATGTTTATCCCGGTGATACCATCGAAGGCAGTGTGCCTTTAAAACGACCTGTTTGGGAAACCAATCAATTAAAACTGAATTACAAGCAGAATACTTTTGCTATTGGTTTTTATGCATTTCCTTTCGATGTTTCAAATAGTAACCATTTTCGTTACAGATTGTTGGGTTTGAACGATGTTTGGACCATAAGTACAAGAATACAAGATGTGGCCTACACCAAATTACCTCCCGGGAATTATCTGTTTCAGGTGCAAGCAGCTAATAAACAATCGGGTTACGGGCCTGTTAGTGAGTTGCAAATATCAGTGATTCCGCCATTTTGGATGACTATTTGGTTTAGGTTTTTGCTTGTTGGTTTAATTGCTTTATTGGTTTTGTTGTTTTTTTTAAACCGAATACAACAAATAAAAAAACGCAACCAATGGTTAAACATTAAAGTAAAAGAACAAACAGCCGAGTTGCGCGAGCAGAATCAAACTATTCTGAAAATGTCGGAAGAGCTTCAGGAAGCCAACGAGTCGAAATTGCGGTTTTTTACCAATGTTTCGCACGAATTTAGAACGCCGCTCACAATTATTCTGGGTCACATAGAGCAGCTCCGGCTTCAACCCAAAAACTCAGTCGATGCGATTCAGAAAAATGCAAAGCGCTTACTGCGTTTGGTCGATCAGTTAATCGATTTACGCAAAATTGACCGCGATCAGCTGAGCCTTAATTGTTCACAATTCGATCTTATTGCATTTATTGACGAAGTAATCCGTTCGATTGAAGTAGTTGCCGCGCAAAAGGATATTAAAATCAGTTTTGAGCCTCATAAACCTTCTCTTTTGGTTTGCCTCGATGCCGATATGATGGAGAAAATATTGTTCAATTTATTATCGAATGCGATAAAATATTCGCTACAAGGAAAAAATGTGCGCGTTGAAACCAGTAGCGATGTTGATTCTGTTTCGATTAAAATTGCCGACAAGGGTATTGGTATTGCCGAAACCGACAAACAACATATTTTCGACAGGTTCTACAGGGCTAAAAGCGAGAATGTACATGCCGGTGGTTACGGCATAGGTTTGGCTTTGGTAAAAGGGCTTGTCGAAATGCAAAAGGGCACAATTGATGTCGAAAGTCAACTTGGCATGGGTTCTGTATTTACGGTTTGTTTGCCCGTAAAAGCTCACGACCCTGCGCCCGGGAACCTTGTGGATCCTCATTTTGAATTTTCAGCTTTTGATATTGATAGTGCCGATGAGATTGTTTGGCCCGAAAAACTTAGCGGTAAAAAAATTTTAATTGTTGAAGATCATCCAGATTTATTGGAGTTTTTATGTGGCATTTTGGGTGCTGATTTTAAGATCGAAACGGCCGCAAATGGTAAAGAAGGGCTTGATAAACTCGAAGAATTTATACCCGATTTAATTATTTCTGATGTGATGATGCCTGTAATGGATGGGATGAGTTTTTGCCGAAAGGTAAAAGCTTCGATTGAAACTTCGCACATCCCTTTTATTTTATTAACAGCCAAAAGTGGTATCGACGACAAAATTGAAGGCTTCGAGTTGGGTGTCGATGATTATATTGAAAAACCGTTTAGTAGCAAGGTGCTCATTGCGCGTATCAAAACTCTTTTGAGCAACCGTCAAAAACTGATCGACGATTACCTCGATTCTGCTAAAACAATTCCAACCACTAAACACCTTTCGCAACGCGATAAAGTTTTTCTCGAACGTACCGATCAGTGCATATTGTCGAACATCGACAATCAAAATTTTTCAGTAGATGTACTTGGCAGTGAATTGGGCATGAGCAGGGCATCGTTTTATCGGAAATTTACCGAACTCACCGGCAACAGTCCTGCCGAATATATACGTAAAGTGAGGTTGCGCAAGGCCCATAATTTGTTGCGCACAAGCAATTTATCGATAGCGCAAATATCCGAACAATCGGGTTTTCAGAGTGTCTCGCATTTCAGAAAAGCATTCAAGGGTGAATTTGGAAAAACGCCCTCCGAAATACAAAAGAATAAGTAAAAACCGTTTTTTGAAGCATTCGGAATAAATTGAACTAACCCGATTAGCGGCTGCTTATATCGGCACCACTGCTGGCATTAATAAATTCTTTTTTAGGATTTCCGTAGTAAACAATATCGCTGCCACTGCTTGCTTTGGCATCAATGTAATCGCTTACGGTTACGTTGATGTCGCTTCCGCTCGAAGCATTCAGTTTGCACGAATTTGCATTCAGTGCTTTGGCTTTTATATCCGACCCGCTGCTGGCTTCGGCAGTGAAATTTCCGGCTTTGCCTTTCAAAACGATATCCGATCCGCTGCTTGCTTTGGCTGTAATGTTACCTGCAATGGTTTCAACCTTAACATCGGATGCACTGCTTGCGTTGATCCAAAGTTGGTCGGTTACCAACAGCGTTTCGCCGTAAACATCAGATCCCGACGATGCACTGATGCTGTTCAGTTCGGTAAAGTTTACGTAAACATTCATTTTTGTTGAGCGACGAACGTTGCAATCGATGTAACATTTTAAGGTGCTTCCTTCTACCCTAACAATAATGCATTCTTGCAGGTTTTCGTCGGCTTCTACAACTACTTTGTTTTCGTCGCCCTGAAACAGGTAAATATCAACCCCGCTCGATGCCGATACCCCGCTAAAATTGCCCACTGTTCGGGTTGTTTTGTTTACATTGCCGTTGCCCTTAACCGATTCGCCCCACTGGCCGGCACATGCCGTAGTAAATATCAGTAAAAGTGAAATTAGTGCCGAAAAGTGTAATGCTGTTTTCATAAAGATTAGTATTTTTTGATATTGTATTATGTTGCTCATTATTTTTTACATTTACTATGACGAACAACCCTGTGAGTTGTTACAATGTTTATGAAAAAAATGGAACAACATTTGTTTCGAAGTATAAAAACATAAATTATGAGACGCATTAATTTTAAATCAATAATGGTTATTGCATGCTGTTTTTTTAGCTTGAATGCTTTTGCACAGTTGCCCGACGAACATTTTAGCTTCGATCTGAAATTTGGTTTTCTGAAAGGAGGCGAAGCAACTTTTACAGCACGCAATACTTTAATAAACGACACAGCCAAAATTCGGGTTCAGTTGCACGCTTATACTACAGGTTTTGCTCAAATGTTGTATGGTGTCGACGATCGGTTCGAAAGCACAATGTGTGCCGAAAGCCTTTTGCCCAACTATTCGAGTAAAAACCTGCGAGAGCAAAATTATCGTTTTAATAACAAGGTTTATTTTAACCATTCCGAACAACGAGTTTATAGCGAACGTTCGGGCTGGTACAACGTTGAAGAAGGCATCTGCGATGTGTCGTCGATGATCTATAATCTGCGCCATTCGGGCAAGATTGAGAATCTGCGTAAAGGACAAATTGTTGAAGTGCCCTTTTGGGATACCGATGAATGGTACATGCTGCGAATGCAATACACCGGAAATGAAATAGTCAAAACAGCTTTGGGTAGGTTCGAATGCCTGAGGTTTGAGCCTTTGTCGGTATCGGGCCGATTCTTCAATAAGAAAAACCCGATGAACGTATGGATTACCAACGACAGCAGAAGATTGCCCGTTTTAATGGAGTTGAATTTCACCATTGGTTCGGTACGTTGCGAATTGAATAAAACATGAAGCAATTTAGCCTAAATGCTTTGATTTTATATTTTTTTATATTTTTGCACAGCAAAATTTTATAAAACATTTTAAATCAAAAATATGGCAACTACTGCAGATATTAAAAACGGTCTGTGTATCGAATACAACGATCAACTATTTTCAATTGTATCGTTTCAGCATGTAAAACCTGGTAAAGGTGCAGCATTTGTACGTACAAAATTAAAAAATCTCAAAACCGGAAAAGTAATTGAAAATACTTTCAACGCTGGGGTTAAAATCAATACTGTACGTATCGAACGTCGTCCTTATCAGTATTTGTACAAAGACGATATGGGCTACAACTTTATGCACACCGAAACCTTTGAGCAAGTTGTAATTGCTGAAGAATTAATCGATAATTCGGGTTTGCTGAAAGAAGGCAATATTGTTGAAATTAACTTCCATGCCGATACCGAAACACCTTTAACGCTCGATATGCCACCTTTTGTTGTGCTCGAAGTTACTTACACCGAACCCGGCGATAAAGGCAATACTGCAACATCGACCGCCCTCAAACCTGCAACACTCGAAACCGGCGCTACAGTTATGGTACCCATTTTTATCAATACCGGCGATATTATTAAAGTCGATACACGCGATAATTCATATTCCGAAAGGGTAAAGAAATAACATTAACATTTAAAGTCATCGAATTTCGATGACTTTATCTTTTTTGTATATTTGCTTACCAAAATATTAATAAAACCGGAACGTAATGGGAACATACGAAAACGGAGCAAATAAAAAGGACCTTAACCGGGAAACCATTTTACAAATCGCTCAGGATATTTTTAGTAAATACGGCTACAAGAAAACTACCCTCGACGACATAGCCAATGCAGTACGTAAAGGTAAAAGTTCGCTTTATTACTATTTTAGCAGCAAAGAAGATCTTTTTCAGGCTGTAATTTTAAAAGAAGTTGAGGTGTTGAAACAAGCGCTCGAGAAGGTTGTATTCCGGTCGCTCGATCCGGAAGAGAAGCTTCGTGAGTACATTCTTACCAAGTTAACCATCTTCCGCGAACTTTCGAACCTGTACAACGCACTCGAAAACGATGTTACAGCTATTGGTTTTATCGAAGAAATAAAAGAGAAAAACCAAAAAGACGAAATCAGGATGATTAAGCGCATATTGATTGAAGGTGTGCGTCGCGACAAGTTCAATATCGATGATTTGAACCTTGCTGCTGTGGGCATTACCACTGCCATGCGTGGCCTCGAAATGCCCCTTTCAACCGGCAGCCATCACGATATCAATATCGAAGTTTCGGTCGATAATTTTGTTCGCATTTTGTGCTACGGTATTATGCGTAGAGATTAATGAAAAACACAACTAAATAGAAAAAGGCTTCCGAAAACGGGAGCCTTTTTTTGATTGTTTCAGAATGTTTGATGTAATAGTTTTAATATCGAGCGCTCGTTATTTAACCTTTGATTATAGCTTTCCCCATGGGTAAAACAGTTTTTCCTGCCAAATCGTTGATGATAATCCCGGCCATCATGTACCATGCTGCTAAAGCGCAAAAAATAAGCTCGTAGCCGGCAACCACATTCATTGCAGGATAGCCAAAATGTCCTATTACCAAAAATATAAAACCAATTTCGAGTAAGGCAAATGTTATAAACATTGCGCGGTGTATGTAAAGCGATGCAATGGTGAGAATGGCGGTGTACAATGCCCATGCGGCCAAATACCATCCAATATCGGTGTGCGATGATGCGTAAATATTGTAATGGTTAAGTAACCAAATAATTCCCAGTCCGATCCAAAATGAGCCGTAAGCAACAAAAGCGCTAAAACCAAAATTATTGCCTGCTTTTTGTTCCATAAAACCGGCAATCATTTGTGCCAAACCGCCAAATATTAAACCCATGGCCAAAACAGGGCCTATGCCCATTAAACCAATATTGTGTAATTGTAAAAGTAAGGTAGTTAAACCAAAACCTGCCAGGCCTACTACTGCCGGATTACCGATTTTTTGTGTGCTCATTTTTTTGTTTTTAATAATCTTGATTTTTTGTGGCTGCGAAATTATCCAAATTCGTAATTGATTTATCGGCTGATCTTATTTTCTTGTTCGGTTTAATGATTAATTGATATTGTATTGGGTCAATGATATGAATGATGATTTGTGACAATTTGTTTCCGTAAATGGCTAATTCGTTCTGATGTGTATTGTTTTTTCTGAAAAACAATTCATTTGGTAATAAAAAGTTAACAAACACCCTGTTGTTTATTCGTTTTGTATTGTCCTTTTTTAATGTTGTTGGGTATTTAGTGGGCAGATATACAGAAGGATACATGTTGTGGTGCATAGAAGAACAAAAATAGAAGATCAATGCATAAGGTCGTATGTTTTAATGTAAAACTTCGATCTAAAACATTTTTTTCTTTTGGTGTTTATAAAATAATTAACTAACAGTAATACAGT
>JAFGAF010000578.1 GCA_016933815.1 Prolixibacteraceae bacterium | reverse complement strand
GTAATGATAGCGCCGCTGTTTTCGGGAAGTGGTATGCGGGTTAAAATAATTGAAGCGCTTGCCAATCGGAAACCGGTTGTTACAACCAACGTAGGATGCGAGGGGATTACACTTGAACGTGGCAAGCATATTTTGATTGGCAACACGCCTAATCAGTTTATTCAGGCTTTGGAGCAAATTATTATGCAGCCCGATTTGGCTGTCGATATTGCCAACAATTCGATTAACTTTGTAACTAAAAATTTTTCGAACACAAAACTAGCCGAATCGTTGGCCGATTTTTACGTTAAATACAAGTGATGACCATAGTATTTTGGATATTTTTTGCACTTTTCTTTTATGCATACTTTGGATATGCTATTATTCTTTATGTAATTACGCGCTTTATTCCGCTTAAAACAAAACCCGAATTGCCGCATAATACCGGCGAATATCCACAGGTAACACTTTTTATTACAGCTTACAACGAACTTGATATCCTTCAGAAAAAAATCGACAATTGCCATGCGCTCGATTACCCTCATGATAAATTGCACATTGTTTTTGTAACCGATGGATCCAATGATGGCTCCGATGTTTTTTTGTCGAAAATACCGGGCATAACGGTTTATCACAGTCAGCAACGCAAAGGAAAAATTAATGCCATGAACAGGGGTATGGCTTTGGTTAAAACCGATATTGTAGTGTTTACCGATGCCAATACCGAACTGAACACGCAAGCCATAAAAGAAATTGCAACTTGTTTTTTTAACCCTAAAGTGGGCTGTGTGGCAGGTCGAAAGCGAGTGGTGTCGGATACACGGTCGGGTGCGGCGGCGGCTGGTGAAGGCTTGTATTGGCGCTTCGAATCGTGGCTCAAAAAACTCGATGCCCGTTTTTTCGCTCCCGTGGGCGCTGTTGGTGAGCTGTTTTCGGTACGCACAAGTTTGTTTGAGCCCGTTCCCGACGATACCATCCTCGACGATATGGTCATTTCATTCAACATTATCAAAAAAGGTTACCTTTTAACTTACGAGCCTCAAGCAATCGCTTCCGAAACAGCATCGTTCAATATGGCCGAAGAGTTAAAGCGAAAAGTGCGTATTGCTGCCGGTGGCTGGCAAACCTTGTTCCGATCGAAACAAATTCTTAACCCTTTTAAATATCCGCGTTTGGCTTTTCAGTTCTTTTCACATAAGGTTTCGCGCTGGACTTTCGCTCCATGGTGTTTCTTTCTTTTATTGCCTCTAAATGTGATAATTGTACTTCAAAATAGTTCAGCTGCTTTTTGGTGGATTGTATTGACTTTTCAATTGTTGTTTTATTTACTGGCTTATGTGGGTAAAAAGGGCGAAGCAAGTAAACGCAGAGTTAAATTAACCTTTCTTCCATTTTACTTCGTTGCCATAAATTGGGCAACCATACTCGGGCAAGTTCGATATTTAAAGGGCAATCAACCCGCAGCTTGGGATAAAGCAAAAAGATTGCAATAATGGCGCGAGTTTTTATTATTTTTGCAGCCTTAAAAATCAGATAACTGCACACAATGGGTGAAATTAAATTGAATACCATAGATGAGGCTGTTGAAGCGATCAGAAATGGTGAAATTATTATTGTAGTTGACGACGAAAACCGCGAAAATGAAGGCGATTTTGTAGCTGCAGCCGAAAAGGTCACCCCCGAGATGATCAATTTTATGACCAAAATTGGCCGGGGTTTAATTTGTGTAGCCATTACCGAACAACGATGTGCCGAACTCGAATTGGAAATGATGGTTGGCAAAAATACTTCGTTGCACGAAACGGCTTTCACGGTTTCGGTCGATGCTATTGGTCGTGGAACTTCAACCGGTATTTCGGCCTTCGATAGGTACACAACTGTAAAAATGTTGGCCGATAAACTAACCAAACCCGAAGAACTGGCACGCCCCGGGCATATTTTTCCCTTAAAGGCAAAAAACAAGGGTGTATTGCGCAGAGCAGGGCACACCGAGGCCGCAGTTGATTTAACCCGTTTGGCCGGTTTACAACAGGCAGGTATTTTGGTCGAAGTGATGAACGACGATGGCACAATGGCCCGCTTGCCCGAGTTGATGCTCATTGCTGAAAAATACAACATGAAAATTGTATCGATTGCCGATTTAATTGCTCACCTTATTGAAAAGGAAAGCTTAATTAAACGCGGCGATGAAGCACAGCTGCCTACTGCTTACGGTAATTTCAAAATAATCCCATTTTTACAACACAGCAACGGTAAAGAGCATGTAGCACTGGTTAAAGGTAGCTGGGAGCC